>NZ_JAPEQW010000079.1:0-2841 GCF_026168575.1 Acinetobacter entericus | reverse complement strand
TGGTAAAGATCGTATTGTGAATGTGTTTGCAGACAGAGAATTTATCGGTGAGAAATGGTTTACATGGTTAATTGAAAATGACATTAACTTCTGTATACGTGTTAAAAAAACTTTATTGTGACCAATTACTTAGCCAAGAATCATAAAATTAGTGATTTATTTCGTCATCTTCAAGTTGGTCAAACTGAATGTCGTAAACGACGTATTTGGGTTGGTCGAGTGAAACTGTATATTAGTGCGCTACGATTAGAAGATGGAGAACTTTTACTTGTTGTTTCTCCTATGTTTAATGCTTCTGCTATTCGTGATTATGCATTACGCTGGGAAATCGAAACCTTATTTAGTTGTCTCAAAGGACGTGGATTCAATCTTGAAAATACTCGTTTAACAGACCCTAGACGAGTCAAGAAATTGATAGCAGTGCTAGCTATCGGTTTCTGTTGGTGCTATTTAACAGGTGAATGGCAACATGATCGGAAAAAAGCGATAAAAATAAAGAAGCATGGACGACTTTCAGTAAGTTTATTTCGCTACGGTTTGGACTATGTTCAAATGGCTATTCTACGTTTGATTGGTTTTGGAAAAAAAGAAGAATTTAAGAAAGTGCTAGCAATTTTAAGAAAGAAAAAGCCTGATAGGACAAGGATCCTATGAAATTTGTCGTGTACAGAGAAATTATTCCCGGGTTTTAAAATTAATCTGACCCATAAAGGCATCAGCAGTGCCAGCATTGGCAAACCTGGTACTTCTCTAAATATTGGGAAAAAAGGTACGCGAACCAGTGTCGGCATTCCAGGTACGGGACTATCTTACTCTAAACACCAACCTTACTCTAAAAAGACCCGTGTTCCACAACCGACATCGCTAGAACACACGGAATATAATCCTCAGAGTTTAGAACAACCGAAGACAAAGATCTGGCCTTGGATCATTTTTGGAATATTGTGTTTTATGGTGGGTGCCGTCATTTTTTAGCAAGAACAGCATTGTATTTTGATCAAAAAAAATGCCCACATGGATGAATGGGCAAACTAAGGAATTAATATCCTTCAGAAACTCCAGCGCAATTCTCGCTACTTTCAGTAAGCGACTCTGGCTCAATCATGAGGGTCTGACTCAATCGAATCGAGGTAAATCGATCCATCACAATTGGAGCAGAAATTATGCTTGAATACATTCTTGGATGATGCTGAAAAGTCTTTGAGCTTTAATCAATAAATAAGAGTATTCATGTCTACCCTCAACTTTACTTATTTTCAGATAGCAACCAATCGAGAGCACTCATTTTTACAATACCATTATAATTTGCTTCAGCCCCTATCGTGTCTAAGGTAAGTAAATATTTGGGATACGAATCAGAAATTTTCTGTAATGGACGTAACTCTCGGCTGAGTGTCTCCTCATTGAGCGTTTCTAATGCCACTTGATAATAAGTTAAATTCTGTAAAGTATCGACAGCAACAAAATCAATTTCATATTCATCAACCCGCCCTACATAGACCGTATAACCTCGTCTGATAAGCTCAAGATAAATTACATTTTCTAAGATATGACCTTGATCAGCATTAGCATCAGGCAACATAATCCGGCGCAATCCGACATCAACTAAATAGTATTTTTCAGAGGATTGTAATAACTCACGCCCGCGTACTTTAAATTGTGCAGCACTATAAAATAACAAACTGTCCTGTAAGCCCTGAATATAGCGTTTTACTGTTTCAAATGAAATTTTAACCCCACTTGAAACAAAGGTATTTTTAATTTTATTGATGGAAATAGGTGAGCCTGTCACGCTTGCCAAATATCTTGCGACACGCTCGAGAGAGTTAATATCGGCAGTATTCAAACGGGGAATAACATCTTTAAACATTACACTGGCATAGACCGCTTGCAAGTAATCATAAGTTTCTTGCTGGCTAGTCATGGCAAGCGTATAAGGGAAACTACTGCGCGTATACATGGCATACAAATCACGATTGGATAATTGTTGGATGATCGGATTATTTTCAATATGCCACTGTTTAAATTCTTGGAATGACAAAGGTAGAACATGTTGCTCGATATAGCGTCCTGTAAGTAAAGTCGCAAGTTCTCCACTTAGAAAGAATGCGTTTGAGCCTGTAATATATAAATCGATATAATCCCGAACATATAAAGAGTCGACCACTTTCTCAAAATTGGTAACATGTTGTATTTCATCTAAAAAAACATAGTTTTTTTTACTTTTATCAACTTTAGACAGTACATAATCATGTAGTTTACGGTAATCTGTGAGTTCTTCAAATTCCATAAATTCGAAATTGATAGCAATGATGTTTTCGGCTTGTACACCCTGTGCTTTTAGGTCTTGTTGAAACATCGCCAATAAGGTGGATTTTCCAGAGCGACGCACACCTGAAAGTACTTTAATGACATCACGGTCTTGCCATGTATTCAGAAATTTTAAGTAGCCATCACGTCGAATATTAGCGCTTCTCATTATTTACACTTAGAATCTAAAGTTTTAATAAATTCTATCAAATTTTAGAACGTATATGTAAATATATTTAATTTTAGAAAAAGTTTAAAGGTTAAGTGAAACATTCAAAACTACTGTTGAAGTATGCAAACAGCAGATTTGATGAAAATCCAAATTCTGTCTTTTTGATTATTTTCCATGTCATGTTATGTCATTGATGCTGCGACTTAACTGCTATATAAATTAAGTGAAAAGTAAAAGGAATTAATATGTTAACTAGAGTGGAACTCATTTTTGTTGTGCTGATGGTCTCAGCCTTAATCCTAATTGCTTATGAAATGGGCTTTGTTGCATAAACATTCAAAAGCTGAGTTCTCCCCAAT
>NZ_JAPEQW010000078.1:0-2871 GCF_026168575.1 Acinetobacter entericus | reverse complement strand
TGGCGTACTTCGCGGTGATGAATTTAACTCAATCATGGAGCAAGCGCCGGGCATATCTTCCGCTTTAGCCAAATCACTGGATGTTACAACTGGTGAGCTGCGCAAGATGGCTGAAAATGGCGAGCTGTCAGCAGAGAAAGTAATTAAAGCCCTGCAAGACCAATCAGCAGCGATTGAAGCGGATTATGCAAAGTTTCCAACCACTATTGGCAACGCCTTACAGCGTATTTCGACACAGTGGCAAATCCTAATTGGTTCTATGGATCAGGCCAATGGTGCATCTGCAACTGTGGCGCAATGGCTGGTAACACTTGCAGATAACATGGGCATTGTGGAAACACTGCTTAATGATATTGGTTCTGGTTTTGTTTGGGTGGGTGATCAGCTTTCATTTATTGATGTATCTGTTTTTGATAGCCTTAAATTAGCTTTATCCAGTGCTTATGATGCAATTAAAGATGTGATAGCGGTTGCTGCTGATCTGGGTAAAACAATTACAGATATTTTAGGTACATCGCTTAGCAATGTTTTGGCTGTACTTTCATCATTTACTGGTGAAGCAACAACAGCTGCTGAGCAAGTTAGTTTTTTAGAACGAACCTTACAAGGCTTATCGATTGCGTTTGGATTTGTGGCTGACGGTGCTGCTGCAATAAAAATTGGGGTGAATCTTTTAGCAGGAGCTTTCTTTGATTTAGCATCAGCTGCCAATAGTGTTTTAGCAGCCGTTACCTGGGGTGATGTAAGTAAACAGTTTGCATCCAATGCTGATGCAATGAAGGAAAAGGCTAAGCAGTATTATGCTGAGGCCGAAAATGATGCACTGGTATTTCATTCTAAGGGGATGCAACGGTTAGAAGAGGCGGCTCAAACCGAACAAGAAAAGAATGCACAAACCCTACTTAAAGCAAAGAACTTGGTCGATCAGTTGCTATTAGAAAATCAGCGTGAAGTTGATGGAAAGAAAGTAACAGAACAAGAAAAGCTAAATGCTATCCAAGCCTATGCTGAAGCGGCGATTACAGCGAACAAAGGTGTTATGGATGGCACGATGCAAGCTGACCTGATGACAAAGGGATATATTGTCACCATGGACGAAGCTGGCAAAGTGTCAGTTACTGCTTGGGATGCGGCGGCTGCGGGAGCTGACAAGGTTTCTGGATCTGCTGACCGAGCAAGAAAAGCTGCGGTTGCGATCGGGCTTGATTTGGATGTTTCATTGAATCGAGTTTCTGCAAAATTTAAAGAGACCGAAGGTCAGCTGGATAATTTTGCACAAGGTCTTGAAGGCTTAGGTATTAAGGGCAAGCAAGCAGCCAAAGTGACATTTGAAGCTTGGCTAAAATGGCTAGAAATTGCAAAAAGCCAAGCTGAAATTGACTACGCTAAAGCAAAACTAAAGGAGTTTGGTAACCAAGGACAGATTTCCACATCACAAGTTGAGCAAGGTTTAATTGCTATTAAGTTTCAGGCTCAAAAGCTGCCGGACGAAATAGACCCAGTTACAGAGTCATTTAAACGCCTTGGCATTGAGACCAAAGAAAATCTTAAGCTTGCCGCTCAACAAGCATTGATGGATTTCATTAATGTTCGTGATAGTGGGCAGGCAACAGCTGAAGGTATTCAAAAAGCCTACGAGAAGGCGGCTCAAGCTGCCGCCGCATCAGGTGACACTGGAAGAGTTGCCGCTGTAAATGCATTGAATGCTGGGCGTAATCTTGAAGTCCAAATCGATTCCACAGGTAAAGCCTCAGTTAAAGCCATGAATGACTGGGCTGCGTCAAACGATCAAGTTCGAAACTCCGCAGAAGGCATTGCTGATGGCTTCCGCAATGCTGGCCAAGTTGCCCGCGATGAAGCCAAATCATCAACTGAAGCATGGGCAGATGCAGTTAATGCGGCCTCAGCCCAATTTGATGCAGAGATGAAACGCCAAGGCGAATCACTAAGCAAAGGGATTTATAACTACAACTCATACAGTAAAGCTGATGTTTTGGCCCAACTGAAGAGTAAGGGGTATAGCGATAAAGAAGCTGAAAAACTTGCTGGCTCAATCTGGTCCAAAGGCTTGGAGGCTGACCGCGACGCTAAAGCAAGCAATATGGCAAAAGGCGGCAATGCGGGGCTGAATTATCTAATTCAGCAAGAGTTTGATAATGCCGCAGCAAAAGGGCAAACAACTCAAAATGGTACAAACAAGATTAATGAATTGTTGCGTCAGCTAGACAGCAACAGTCTTGTATCAGCAGGTCCTTCACCCAAGGCTGTTGATGTGAATAGCCTCGCACCCAGCGTGAGTACTCCAGTTCCAAGAGTCACTGCAACCCCTACTTCTCGGACAGTACAAAACAATATTTCAATTAATGGCAAAACAATCAGCATCCCTGTGGCTGAGGAAAATCAAGGTAATTTTAATGACTTCCTAAGTGAACTGGAAATGCTTAAAAAAGGTATGTGACTATGCGACTCGTACGCAAATCAACATCTGAAGCCGTCTCATTAGAAGACGGCTTTTTATGGTCTGATGAATTCTCTTGGAAGGCCATTGAGCAGAATCAGGCCTATGCCATAGATGGTGCGTTGATCATTCAGGAAGGTAAAAAGAAATCGGGCCGACCGATTACCTTGCAGCCGGCAGATCAGGAAATGGGCTGGATCAAGCTGCATGAACTTCGGACGCTTCGGGATTGGTCTGTGCTGCAGGGTGAAAACTTTAGGCTGCAATTTGAACAGCCGCATGACAACCGGCAATTCACCGTCAAATTTAATCATCAGGATGGGGCTTTAGAGGCAGCACCGGTAAAAGGAATTCCAGCGGTATCACTGGATGATTATTACAACGTGACTTTACGATTTTTGGAGCTAGAAAAT
>NZ_JAPEQW010000077.1:0-3040 GCF_026168575.1 Acinetobacter entericus | reverse complement strand
ATTCAAATCATCCAAATTTGGAGTCCAGATTTTGAGTGTGCGCTCTACCGAATTTTCTTCAGATTCTGAATTTTGTTTTTCAGGAACACATGGATTTTCAGAAGCCCTCTCTGAAGTATTCTCTGTGTATTCTCTGTATGTATTCTCTGTATTACGTGCCCCTTTTGGCACATTCAATTGTTCCGTATGGCACATATAATTGTCCGCTTCGGCACATTCAATTGCCCCTTTTGGCACATTCAATTGTTCCGTATGGCACAATTGAGGCGCAGCAAGGCTTTCAGAGTATTTTAATAGTGCTTTGTATAGATTTTCACGCTCAACACGATAGTAGATCCTTGGTGGAACCCCATGTTTTTTTTCAGAGATAAAACCTAGATCTTTTAGTGTTTTACGTGCGGTATGCTGCTCTTTACGAGTAAGGCCTGTTTCCATTGTCCAGTCATGATGATCTTTATAGATCCAGCCATCTTTATTTTTAGTGCGAGAAGTCCAATAAACCAGCTGTGACAGCATAAGCGCACCATTGATTCCGCACCCAATGAAAACGTAATGCTTGTTAAAAGCGATTGGCTGATCGTTCATAGCTTCAATCAATTTAATCATGGGAATATTTGTATTCACGCCGCCCCCTTTAGCTTGTAAAAATGGCGCTCCAGCACCGCTACAAAGTTCACTTTTACAGATGCGGCATAAGCATCCACTGGCATGGGTTGAGGTTTGGCTGCTTTGCGCAGCACAGCGCGTCTCTGCTCAAGCAGCTGGGCTAATCTTGCCGTCATGACACCTCTCCCAAACTTTGCTCAGTCAGTGTTAAACGGCGCTTAGCATTCAGCTCCGCAACCCGCGCATGACGCACTAAGTGGCCCAAAGCAAAGTTTCTGTTCCCATCCAGCAGCACACTATTCCCCTGCACTTTGTGGACAGTCATCAGATCATCCGGTTTCAAGGCATCAACAAAAACAACGACATCATCTGCCAAAAAATCTTCCGCAGTTTTCACATAGGCATCGTCAGGCGCTAAACCTAAATCAAACTCGCGCCGATCCAGCTGCACAATCAAGCATTGAGCGCACTGCTCATCTTTAAAATTGCTGCACTTGTTAGTGCATGGGTGTTGTGTTAAATTTGTTTTGTTCATTAAGACTTTCCTCTAGAAGTTGGTGAACACGAAAGCCTGACATCTGCGGTCAGGCTTTTTCTTTGCTTGAAATATGCTCAATCCCTTCGAATCCCTCTCGAAATTCAACCTCCGTGCTTAAATCCCGCAACAAAGCTGATACTCCCAAGCGCTCAAAGGTTTTTGCTTGTAAATTAAGTACATGCCATTCACCTGCTATTTCTTTCTCTAAGAGGTAAGCAAGGTATTGGGCTAAATCCTTCCCTTTAATTTCAGCAAGAGCTTTTGCTCTTTCGTGGTTCTCAGGAGATAACCGAACATGTGTGGATTTTTTATCGAGGCTCATGCTTTCACCGTTTGATGCTTGATTGGCTCTCTGCCATTTGCTAGGTCTCGAATTTGATATTCGCGTGCCAATGGGATTTTTTTTTCTGGCCACTGATAGACAGCTGATGGCTCAATTCCAAGCAAACCAGCCAACTCAACCCCATTCACCCCAAGTAGCGCTAAAGCTTCTTGTTTGGTCATTAACTACACCCTGAAAATAAGATTTCTTAGTATTTAATCAAAGAAAACTTATAAAAGCAATATGTAAGATAACTTATATGGAAAATCAAACTACTGGTCAGCGCATACGTGCGCTTAGACGCTCGAAAAAATTAACTCAGGTGCAATTAGCAAAGATTGCAGGAGTAAGCTCGCCCGCAGTAACTGAGTGGGAAAAAGATGGGTATTTGCCTAAGGCTGCTTCACTGGAAGCAATGGCAAATGAATTTGGTGTGTCAACTGAATACATTCTCACCGGCAAGGGTGATGCCACTGGATCGCTATCTAACGTAGCGCCAGTATTGGGAAAACTCCTACCAGTCTTGTCTTGGGTACAGGCGGGTGAAATGACATCTGTTGAAACTATTAATCCATCCGAAATAAATGAATGGCTACCACCATTAAGTAGCGATGATCCTAGTGATTGTTTTTATTTACGGGTGATGGGGGTTAGCAATTACCCGACATATGTTGAGGGTGATTACATCCTTGTAAACCCTAATTTTAGCGTTTCCGATTTGCTGTCCGGGGATTTGATTGTTGTGCGGAACAACTCGGATGCAACATTTAAGAAATTGGTTATTGAGAGTGATGAACGCAGATATCTACAGGCTCTAAATCCTAACTTTCAACCCAATATCATTGAATTTGAAGATGGAATGGAGCTTGTGGGGCTTGTGATCGACGCATTTAGGCCGCTTGGTGGTTCGCGAATCAAGCGCACAAGAAAAAGTTAAGAGCTCATTATGGGCATGAAGCGCAATTCAAGATATTGAAAAGGGAAAACATAATGATCGCAACACTTAATAAATCCAAAACGGCACTTACGATTAATCGTCAAGAGTTTAAATTAGCGCTGGGTAAAATCGGTGATGGTATTGATAAACAAATAGCCGCGCTTAAAAAGGCCAAGCAAAGCTATGACGCCGCAGAAATAGCACGCGAGGTCATTAGTGAAGCAAATATCTTTGAAGCGATTATTGAANACAAATAGCCGCGCTTAAAAAGGCCAAGCAAAGCTATGACGCCGCAGAAATAGCACGCGAGGTCATTAGTGAAGCAAATATCTTTGAAGCGATTATTGAAGGCTTTAACGAAGCGGAAGAGACCAATCTAAAGCTGGCTGACATAACCAACATTGAAGTGGCACAGGGGTGGATAGATGACTTTTTAGGAAAATATTCTAAACCTCAAGCATGACTTGAAATTAATAAGATGAACAAATTTGACTATATAAAACTAGGCTTACTCTTTGTTGTGGTTACCCTTTTTTGGGTTTCTATGATTTTTTAAACTGCGAACCCGACGCAGTCCTTAAGAATAGATCGGGTGGAGAGTAAAGTGAAAAATACAAGAACCAATATGCTTTTGATT
>NZ_JAPEQW010000076.1:0-3067 GCF_026168575.1 Acinetobacter entericus | reverse complement strand
TATAAATACGCTTTTAGTTGTTCAAACAAGTGGAACCACCTCTTTTATTATACTTAACAAGGCTGTAATACTTAATCCATCAAATATGATTGACAGATAGGTTGAAGGGCACTTGTATGAATAATATAGAAAATAAAGTTATTGTTATCACTGGTGCAAGTAGTGGTTTAGGTGAAGCTACTGCTCGCTTACTTGCTAAAAAAGGTGCAAAGGTTGTACTTGGTGCTAGACGTACTGAAAAATTAGAGGCTATTGTTCACGACATTCGTGCTGAAGGTGGTCAAGCTGAATTTATTGGTATGGATATAACCAAACCACAGGAAGTACAAGCACTTATTGAAAAGGCATTAAGCGCATTTGGTCAAATCGATGTATTGGTAAACAATGCTGGATTAATGTCTATTGCACCATTAAGTGAGCTAAAAGTTGATGAATGGGATCGTATGATCGACATAAATATCAAAGGTGTTCTTTATGGTATAGCAGCTACCCTACCTGTTTTCCAAAAACAAAACTTTGGACACTTTATTAATCTCGCATCTGTTGCAGGGATAAAAGTATTTAGTCCAGGAGGTACTGTTTATAGCGGTACTAAGTTTGCTGTAAGAGCCATCTCTGAAGGCCTTCGTCATGAAGTTGGGGGAACAATTAGAACGACTACTATTGAGCCTGGTGCAGTTGAGTCAGAACTAAAATTTGGTTCTTCTCATAAAGAAAGTTCAGAGTTTGTTACTGATTTCTACAAACAAGCTATACCAGCTGACTCAGTCGCTCGAGCAATTGCTTATGCAATTGAACAGCCTGCGGATGTAGATATTAATGAAATTGTTTTACGCCCAACGAGCCAAGAGTTTTAATAATTGAATAACAAAAAATGGGAGCACCTCGCTCCCATTTTTACTATATTTTTAAAGTTAAGGACAAATCTATGAAAGCCGTATCGTATGTTATAAATAACCATGATGATTTTAAAAATTCATTGGTAGATATTGAAAAAGCGAAGCCTACGCTTAAGGAGCGTGATGTACTGGTAAAAGTTCAGGCAATCTCTGTGAATCCAGTTGATACCAAAGTGAGAAAAAATTCGTCTGAAGCAAATAATCGTATTTTAGGTTGGGATGCCGTTGGGGAAATTATCGAAGTTGGCTCAAAAGTTACCTCGTTTAAAGTAGGAGATTTTGTTTGGTATGCTGGCGATTTAACCCGAGATGGTAGTAATGCTGAGTTTCAAGCAGTCGATGAACGAATTATCAGTCTTAAACCAATTACAGTATCTAATGCAGAAGCAGCAGCATTGCCATTAACTGCAATAACGGCATGGGAAATGCTGTTTGATCGGTTTCAAATTTCAGAAACAGAAGTTGGCAGTATTTTAATTATTGGTGGTGCAGGTGGTGTAGGATCAATCGCTATCCAACTCCTAAAAGCAAAAACAAATCTGACCGTTATAGCAACAGCTTCACGTGAAGAAACGAAATCTTGGGTGGAATCACTTGGTGCCGACCATGTCATTGATCATAGCAAAGATTTAAATGCACAAATCGAGACACTAGGCATTGCAAAACCAAAATATGTATTCTCTACAAATCATACAGAAACGTATATCAAGCAAATAGTTTCTCTGATTGCACCACAAGGCAAGCTTGGATTGATCGATGATCCACAAACATTTGATATTATGCCGTTTAAGACTAAATCTATTTCTATCCATTGGGAGTTGATGTTCACCCGTTCAATGTATGAAACTGATGATATTGAAAAGCAAGGTGATCTATTGCAACAGGTTGCCCAATTAGTTGACCAGCAAAAAATTAGAAGTACCCTCAACCAAAATCTAGGAAAAATTAACGCTGCACACTTGGAGGAGGCGCATAAGTTGCTTGAATCAGGCAAGTCAAAAGGCAAAATTGTACTAGAAAACTTCTAAAACAAATTCAAGGTGAAATAATGACTATTTCAATAATTGCGAACTTTAAGGCAAAATCAGATCAAAAAGAGACGTTAGAAGCGCTTTTAAAAAGTGTAATAGAGCCTACTGCAAAATCAACACTTACTTGAACACCCATTCTCATCCAAGTTGGACACTTTAATAGATTTATACGTAAATTAAAGTGTCGCTTTACTTGGACAAAAATAAAAAAAATTACTCGATTTTTTTACCTCGTTTTTTTCGCATAGATTCACCTGCCAAATTGAAAATATGCGATCTATGAACAATACGATCTAGCAATGCCTCACCAACTGTTTGGTCCTCAAAGTGGTTAAGCCATAGATTGGTTTCATATTGACTTGTGATTAGTAGTGAACCGTTGTCACTATGTTTATCAATAACACTAATAAAATGAGTTAACCAAGAGTTATTGATCTGTGACAAACCAAAATCATCCAAAATGAGCAATTTACAGGAAAGTAATTTCTTCTTTAAGGTCAATATAGTTCCTAAATTTACCGCTGTATTGAAATCTTCGAACAACTCAGTTGTATTATAAAAGATGACTTTAAAACCCAACTTACATGCGTTCGTTCCAAATGCAGAGGCAAGCCATGTCTTACCTATACCACTTGCACCTGTAAAAATTAGATTATGTTTGGACTTAATCCATTCACAATCAGCAAAGCTTTGTAAAATATCACTTGTAAGCCCTTTTTTATTAGAGCAATCTATTTCTGTCAGGCTACTTGTCGGATATCGTATATTCGATTTATTTAGCAATGATAAGATTTTTCGATTGCTGACTTCATTTTGCTCGGCGATTAGTAATTCATTGAGAATTTCTAATGAGGTCTTTTTATTGTTAACCATTTCATCATAATGATCAACGAAGCAATTCAAACAACCATTGAGTTTTAAATCTTGCATTTTTTGTGCAATAACGCTCTTTGTAGTCATCTTACATCCCCTCCGAAATAATTAGCACCACGTAAGTTTGCGTGTGTATAGGGATTCATTGTTTGAGTGGTGTTTAGAGGTTGGATATATTTTCTATTTTTGAGTACATACAATAGGTCTGTAACTGCTAATAGTGAACCGTACCGGGTTTGTCGGAGACATTTTTATTTAAGTTAG
>NZ_JAPEQW010000075.1:0-3243 GCF_026168575.1 Acinetobacter entericus | reverse complement strand
ATAACTTGGAGCTGAGTGAAAAATGACTTATGAAAGAAATCTAATGAACGGCCTATATCTAAAATATCCTCTTTAGCTCTAACCAATCTAAGCTTTTGCTTTTCTTTTTCTTTAGCTTTTAATTCATCTTTATCACGTACTCTTAATTCAGTATTTGCATTAATTTCAGCAATACGTTTTAAATATATAGAGTCATCAACTTCAAATGTTTTTAATAAATCATCTTTAGAAAAAGCTGGATGCTCGTGAGCTTCATCATAGATAAGCAATGAGCCATTCGGCAAATCGCGCCAATCAAATGGTTTATCTGTAGTTGACTGAATTAAGATCACACCAGGATAAGTACAACCAACAATGTTTGTATAGATCATTCGGTAAGGATCTTTTTTTGTAGTCTTATCAATAATAGACATACAATACAAAGTCTTACCTGTTCTGATAGGTGCTGATACAACTATAGCCATCTAATAATCCTCAGGGAGCTACAGCACCGCACAGGCAGCAGGACGCGCGCAAGCGCACATCCCACCGCCCCGCGCAGTGCTAGCTTCTCCCAATCGTAATTTTTGCTGTTTTAACGAATGCAGCAATCATCAGAGCAGAGATAATGACTGAAATGCATTGATCAATTTTATAAAGCTGAATAAGTGAAAGTACGTCTGATGGCAAACCCAAAAATGCATCTTGTATTTTATCTTTGGCTTGAGTAATCAAATCATTAATAAAGTAGAAAGTAATGATTGAAAGACCAGTAGCAGCAAAAAATCTAAATATTATTGCTGATACTAAATAACGTGCGAGTGCAGCTAATAATGCAGGCATTATGAATCCCTCATTACAATAATAGCGCCATAAACATAAGCTAAAGCTAAGAATAAATAACCAAGCCAAGCTGAAGAGTTACAAAGATTTTGATAAGAAATAGTTTTATTAACTACACCAAAAGGTGTTGACCAATTAATATTTTTATCCGCTGGGCAATAAGCAGCATTAACTGAAATTAATGATGTAGAAAAGTTCTTTTCTGTTAAAGGATTTGTAGAAATTTCATTTTCTTCACCTGATGCAGGATCTTGAGTCAAGAAGTCCTTTAATTCCTTATGATTCTTATTAATTGCATTAATAAGGTCTGCATCGCTACATCCTGAAACTGTTGCTTCTGAGGTTGGTGTAGCTTCTGTTACTTCACAAGGTTTGCTAGGTTCTGATGAACCACCACCATTGCCAGTGCCTGAACCATCTTTATTAGCAATATCTTTTAATGATGCATTTGATTCAGCTAGAGCATTTTTTATATCATCAAGTTTTGAATTAGTAGAATCTGATTTATTTTTTAAATCTGTTAAATTTTCGTTCGTTTTATCTATTTTTTCATTAGTAACTTTGAGTGCATTCTCAACATTTTTAATAGATTGAGACAATTCATTTTTAAGCCAAGAGAGCTTTTCTGAAACTTTATTAACAGCATCTACAACAGCAGTAATATCAATATTTACCGTCGATTTAATATTATTAACAATGTTTACGATTGTAGTGCCATCTGCGCTAGAACTTGTTGAAGTACTTGTTGAAGTCGATGTATTAGAACCGCTGCCTGAACCTGATCCTGAACCATCGCCCGAACCTGAACCGTCACCCGAACCTGATCCTGAACCAGTACTTGGCGAAGATTTCACACATAACTGCTGGCCATTGAATGAACCTGAAACGTATCCCTCGCCACAACCCTGCGGGGGGCGATTACAATATGTAGCACCTTTACAATTGTTTTCTACACGGGGTTTACTTTCATCAGGACAAAGAATTGAACCATCGGACTGCCGTGTACAATGATCGTTTGCCGGTGTAAAACATCCGCCATACGGATCTTTAGGATCGCAAGGAGGATTAACTAATTCTTCTTTACAAGATGGATCAGCAGATTTTGAAACAGAATCAAAAATTGTGGTAATAGCACCGTTAATGACAGGTGCCTTTGAAGGATCGCCAGTATATTTACACAAAACACCGTTATTCGGAATACAAATTGTTTTTTTAAGAGGTTCAGAGATCGGTTGAACTACAATTTTATAATCGGGATGAAAACAATCATCTTGACATGAATAATAGGGTTTTAAGCTAGTAGTTTTTACAGAATTACTTGTACTTTGATATCTACAAGATCCATCCGAAGCTTGCACATAATTCATCCAAAAATCTGAAAATGACTTAGTATTATTAGCGCAAGCATCTTCAGCAGAGGGATATGATTTTCCGTTTAGTTTCCAAGTACAATTATCAGAAAAAACATTAGTAGAAAAAATAACAGCGAAAGAAAAAAAGAAATATTTAAAAAATTGCATCATAAAATCCTTTAAATATTTATTTAAATAACCTTGCAAAAGCGACGGCAATCACTATGAAAATAATCCACTCAACTACAGATTGATCACTCACAATGATTGCCCCCTATATTAACGACCGAACATGCTGACGATCTTACGACCGACATACAGAACAATCGCAATACCAAGCACCCACAACCAGCCTGCATCAATTGTTTCTTCTGCACCTGAACCCGATGTTGCTGTAGCAATATCAGCAGCTTTAATTGCCAGTGCATTTGAAGATGCAACTACAGCACCAGTAACAATTGCACCAGTAGCAGCTGCTTTACCGCGGAAACGGTTAAACCAGGTTTTTTTATGAACTTCTTGTTGTTCAAGTTTTTGTACATTTTGTAAAGCCATGATATTTCTCCTTTAGCGAAACATGGACAGCACTTTTCTTGCAACAAAGACCATTGCAAAAACTTTTATTACAAACTTCAGAAGTTCATCACGAGCTTCTGGAGTCATTTCAAACAAAGCACTCTGTGTGCAATTCACACCATATTGAACAGCGTTAATTACCTGAATTGATTCACACAAATAAGCCATGCTTAACCCTCTATGTCTTTTTGCTTTGGTTTAAACAAAAAGAAAATAATTCTTTTTAAATCAACAAATACAAATCTAAAAAGACCGTAGATAAAGAAAATGAGGACTAAATAAAACATGATCACCCCAAGCATCTAGTCAAATGAAATGACAGCTGATTTTTATGCATCAAAGTGAAGCAATTTGGACATTCAACGACATCAATTTGGTGAACAGACTTGATCATTTATGTAGTCCCCTGTATTATTTTAAATATGTAAGTTATTGATTTTTAACATATTATACATTATACGAAATGGTATAATTAAGCCTTTAATTTATATAT
>NZ_JAPEQW010000074.1:0-3281 GCF_026168575.1 Acinetobacter entericus | reverse complement strand
TGGCGTACTTCGCGGTGATGAATTTAACTCAATCATGGAGCAAGCACCGGGCATCTCTTCTGCTCTAGCTAAGTCGCTTGGGGTTACAACTGGCGAACTGCGCAAGATGGCTGAAAACGGCGAGCTGTCAGCTGAGAGAGTTGTTAAAGCGCTTCAAAGCCAGTCAGCAGCAATTGAGGCTGATTACGCCAAGTTTCCAACCACTATTGGTAATGCATTACAGCGCATCTCAACACAATGGCAAATCCTAATTGGAACAATGGATCAGGCTAATGGGGCTTCTGCAACGGTAGCGCAATGGCTTGTAATGCTTGCTGACAATATGGGCATTGTGGAAACACTGCTTAATGATATTGGTTCTGGCTTCATTTGGGTTGGTGATCAACTATCATTTATTGATGTATCGGTCTTCGAAAGCCTTAAGTCCGCATTATCAAGTGCATACGATGCTGTAAAAGATGTCATTTCTACTTTGGTTGATTTTGGTAAAACTATCGTAGACATCTTGGGAACATCGCTTAGCAATGCCTTGGCTGTGCTTTCATCATTTACCGGTGAGGCAACAGCAGCTGGTGAGCAGGTTGGTTTCTTCGAGCGAGTGTTGCAAGGGTTGTCAATCACGTTTGGCTTTATCGCAGATGGTGCAACAGCTATAAAAATCGGTGTAAATCTTTTAGCAGGAGCATTCTTTGATTTAGCCTCAGCAGCCAATAGCGTCATGGCTGCAGTCACTTGGGGTGATGTAAGCAAGCAGTTTGCGGCCAATGCAGATGTGATGAAAGATAAGGCCAAGCAGTATTACGCTGAAGCTGACAAGGATGCGATAGCATTCGAATCCAAAGGTGTGCAGCGCATGAAGGAGGCTGCGCAAACCCAAGATGAAAAAAACGCTGAAACGGTTGCAAACAACAAGGCTACATTTGCTGAGCTGATTCAGCAAAATGAAGAGCTAACACAAAAATCCAAGGCATTGGCAGATGAACGTGCAGCGATAGATGCACAGCTCAATCAGGCGCGAAAAGATGGCAATCAGTCGGCCATTGATTCAATTTTGCAGAAATCCAATGAGCTGGAGACTCGTGAAAAAGCACATGCGACAACCAAAGCCAAACTTGATAGCGACACTTTAGCATCGGCACAGGCAACCGCTGAGGCTGCCATCAAAGCCAATGGTGGTGTGATGGATGGCGTGATGCAAGCCGATCTGCTGACAAAAGGTTATATCGCCACCATAGATGAAGCGGGCAAGGTTTCAGTTCAAGCGAGCGAGAGCGCAGCGCAGGCAGCGGAAAATGCCAGAGTAAAAGAGGAAGCCTTAAAACTAGCCAAAGACAATGTCAAAATGGCTGATGAAGAACTTCTTGCATATCAGAAACAGGCTGCAGTTGAGCGTGTTTTACTGGACAAGCAGATCGAGGAGGCTAAACGTACAGGCGACTTAAATGCATTAGCTTCAGCACAAGCATCTGCCGATGCTATCAATGCTAAAGAAAATGAACTTAAAGCTAACCGCGAAATACGGATTGCCGAACTTAACAATGCGACAACTGGCTCGGGTCAGGTTGCTGAGTCTGCATACTCAAGAGCATCTGCAGCGGCGAAACTATTTGGTGTAGATCTGGATGTCTCGCTAAACAAGGTTTCTAAATCATTCAGTAGTTCGGGGAATGAACTGGATGGACTTAAGACCAAGTTGGGTGAGGCGGGGTATACCGGTAAACAGGCTGGTGATGTTCTTTACCAGGCATGGGAGGATTGGCTTAGCAAGGCCAAGAGCCAAGCTGAAATTGATATGGCTAAAGCCAAGCTTCAAGAGTTTGGAGATCAAGGTAAAGTTTCGACTGCTCAGGTAGAGCAAGGCCTCATTGCTATCAAGATGCAAGCTCAAAAACTGCCTGATGATATCGATCCTGTTACAAAGTCTTTCAAGAGACTAGGCATTGAGACCAAGGAAAATCTCAAGCTGGCTGCCCAACAAGCATTAATGGATTTTATTAATGTTCGTGATAGCGGCAAGGCTACTGCTGAAGGTGTGCAAAAGGCTTATGAAAAAGCTGCTCAGTCTGCGGCTGCATCTGGTGACGCAGGAAGAATTGCAGCGGTAAATGCAATGAATGCCGGGCGTAATCTTGAAGTGCAGATTGATGCCACCGGCAAAGCTGTTGTCAAAACCATGGATGATTGGTCTAAATCCAATGACCGTGTACGTGATTCCGCAAGCGGTATTGGCGATGGTTATCGTAGTGCAGGGAAAGTTGCACGTGAAGAAGCTAAGTCATCCACCGAGGCATGGAGTGACGCGGTTGCAGCTGCATCTGAACAATTCGATGCTGAAATGAAACGCCAGAGCAAATCTTTAAGTGAAGGCATTTATAACTATAACTCTTACAGTAAAGCTGATGTGTTATCACAGCTTAAAAGTAAGGGTTATGACGATAAAGAAGCCGAGAAATTGGCGGGTACGATTTGGTCCAAAGCCATGGAAGCGGATCGTGATGCTAAAGCTGATGGCATGAGTAAAACAGGCAATACTGCAATCCGAACTTTGATTAGTCAAGAGTTCGATGCAGCTGCTGCTAAAGGCTTAACCACTCAATGGGGAACCAACAAGATTAATGACCTTCTTCGCCAGATGACGGCCAGCAATCTTGTTTCAACAGGTCCTTCACCCAAGGCTGTTGATGTGAATAGCCTCGCACCCAGCGCGAGTACTCCAGTTCCAAGAGTCACTGCAACCCCTACTTCTCGGACAGTACAAAACAATATTTCAATTAATGGCAAAACAATCAGCATCCCTGTGGCTGAGGAAAATCAAGGTAATTTTAATGACTTCCTTAGCGAACTTGAAACACTGAAAAATAGGATGTAGATGCATGAAACTGATACGAAAATCAACCAATGAAACCGTCCAATTAGAGGACGGTTTTTTATGGACTGATGAATTTGACTGGAAACCCATTGAACAGAAGTTAGAGCGCTCAATCAGCGGCGAGGCAATCATTCAAGAAGGCCTAAAACAGTCGGGGCGTCCTATCTCGCTTGAGCCTGCTGATCAAAACACAGGTTGGATCAAGCTTCGAGACTTAAGAATGGTTCGAGATTGGGCGGTACTGCATGAACGATACATCATTCAGTTTGAGCAGCAGCATGATACCCGGCAATTTGAAGTGATCTTCAATCATGAAGCGGGCGCCTTGGAGGCTAAGCCTGTCTTGGGTATTCCTGCCGTATCTCTTGATGATTATTACAACGTGACTTTACGATTTTTGGAGCTAGAAAAT
>NZ_JAPEQW010000073.1:0-3371 GCF_026168575.1 Acinetobacter entericus | reverse complement strand
TAAATGGTTTATCGCATAGACATTTTAATTGGTGAATAACAAGCCCTCACTTGAGGGTTTTTCAATTCACACACTGCAGACATACAGTGACATGAACTTTTGTAGAAATCGAACGCGCTGTGCAGCCTGAGAGCAGGATGCACAGCGTTAAAAGATTAAGCGTCTTTTTCATGTTCAATAATTACTTGTGCTACTGCTTTTGCGGCCGACCAATACTTTAAATTAAATTCAGCAAGCTCTGCTTCATTCGAGATGAAGCCAAGCTCTACAATCAACCCGCCAGCATTAATAAAGCCAAGCCTTCCACGTGCTGACTGCGACTGATCAATCCAGCCGTTATCACCACGTAAGCGACTACCAAAAACATTGGCCACGGCAACGGATAGCTTTTGGGCCAATACCTTATCTTTAGGCAGTGCAATTGTTTCAACACCATTAGCAGACTTGCTTGCAGCTGCATTCATGTGGAATTCCACTGCAAGTGAAGCGCCCTTTGCGAGCGCAATAGCGTTAGTCAGTGGCAAATTAATAGTACCTGTACCATCTGTTTTGAATTCTAAACCTGCAACAGCTAAATAATGCGCTACAGCATTACGGAACTGACGAACCAATTCTGCTTCGTTATATTTGCCATTCACAGCACCTGGATCAACATTACTATGCCCTGCTGTAATCGTCACAAAGGGCTTAATATCTCCATGCAGTTCCGGCTGCTTTTTCAAGCGCGCAAGCACCATCGCAACACCAACAAACATCCCCACCCATTCGCCAATGCTTTCAGGAATCTTGTTTTTCAGCTCCTGAGGAATGACATTCCAGACACTTAAAAACTGCTCCGAAAGTAAAATCAGGGCATAAAAAAAGGCGCTTGCTGCGCCTACCTGTACTGACTTGAGTTTCCAAGCCTGCTTCCAATCATCGATTAANCAATGCTTTCAGGAATCTTGTTTTTCAGCTCCTGAGGAATGACATTCCAGACACTTAAAAACTGCTCCGAAAGTAAAATCAGGGCATAAAAAAAGGCGCTTGCTGCGCCTACCTGTACTGACTTGAGTTTCCAAGCCTGCTTCCAATCATCGATTAATTTCATTTCACTTTCCTATAGGCATAAAAAAACCGCCGAAATGGCGGTATAAATGGATTTGTTGTGTCACGCTACTAAGCAATAGACCACAGATGATAATATTCTTGAATCTCTGAATTTAAAAATTCATCATTTTCAAGATCATAATGAAAGGGCTTACCTTCCAGAAGTTCTGCACCGTCTAAAGATTTGAGGTACTTTTTTAAGAATTTCTTAAATAATTCAACCTTTTCAGGAAATATACTTTCGCCATCCCATAAAATTGCATTCATCAATAAGCCCTTCTTAAAAATACCAAGTGGCAATATTATTGCGTATTAGTACCATATTCAATAGATATTGTGATTAATATCACATATTTTTTGTAACCTTACTAATCCAAGTCATTCTTTACGTTTTTAAGTTCTTTCACAACTTCAACAATCGTTTTCCCTTCCTGCTTGTTGATGAAGTTAAATGTCCACCGCACAACTGCCCAGCCCGGTAAGCCGCATACAAAGTAGAAGCCGCCCAAGGCGATCATCCCCCAAATATCCGTTACCCATTCATGCAGGCCCCATTTCACGATAATGAATGCACCGCCGGTGAGGCTTGAGACGACCGTGCAAATCAAACCCACAGCCCATTCCTGCGGCGAACGCGGCAGCCTCATCATGATGACAACTGTTGCAACCAAGCAGATGGCTAATGTGACAGCCACGGCTGCTCCGTAAAACTTTAAAAACGCGGCAAGCCCGCTTGTAGAGACTGGCTCCATTAATTTCCCCTAATTTTTGGCAATAAAAAAGCACCTTTCGGTGCTAGATTTCAATTTGCGTAACACTGCCCGCCGGCGCTGGCCTCTTAATCTCTCCATTTGAAATAAAGACCTTGGCACCCAAGGCATAAACAACATTACTGGTACATAGAACTAAACCCGAATTATCAGCAACCAGCACTTTATAATTTGGATGGCTGACACTCGTGATCGTGCCGACATATTCTGCCTGCTGCGGATTGAGTAAATCACGCAGCTTCTTTAGTGGATTGCTACTCATTTAGAACACGCTCCACTTTGACTGTTTGCTTCACTTCTTTGTGGCTAAAGCGCACATCAACAGCATCAACAATGCCCCACCAGCTGCCATTAAAGGCTAGTGTTTGCCATGGTGTGCATTCATTGAATTGAGCATTGATTGGTGTCGTAAAAGTATGATCTTCAACTTTACCGAAGCGCGATAACTCGGCCTTAGCAAAGCTTCCAGCACTCACGGCATCAAACATTGCATTTGATACGGTTTCTTTTAATACTTCGCCAGCTGTGCCAATCCGCTTAACCTGAAATGTATTAGCATTCTTGGCATTAGTGAGTGTCATGCCGTTAAAGCTATCAAGTTCAACTTCATCAATGCTGTGATCCAAAACTAAGCTTTCAGGTAAAAGCTTGTCGTAGTCATTGAT
Organism: Acinetobacter entericus; assembly: GCF_026168575.1. Lineage (NCBI taxonomy): Bacteria > Pseudomonadati > Pseudomonadota > Gammaproteobacteria > Moraxellales > Moraxellaceae > Acinetobacter > Acinetobacter entericus. The sequence continues at coordinate 847 of NZ_JAPEQW010000073.1, read as the reverse complement.
AGACATTGAATCCCAAGCTGATTTTTTGTATTTCGGTCTAATTGTGATTTGGTTGGCTGCGCGTTCGCTGTAAATAAAGCCGCCGCCTGCCTCAACAACCATCTTAATGCCATCAATTGGCGCCAAGTTTGTATAAGTGAGGCTCTCGTTCTCAACAATCCAGCCCAATTCATCAATCAACTGCCAATCGAGCAACGTGCTGCTATTTGCACGATCGATCTCAGCTTGGCAGAGCTGCACAGATGTCCGTTCATTTTCTTGCAGGAATGAGCGCAGCGGTGAGTAGTCCGCACTAAGCAATGCGGACTGGCTTCGGCCTTTAAGTGTCCATGTTTCTTTTGCAAACTGTCGTGACACCGACTTTGATTCATACAGCATGTGATGCACATTGCCATTCACTGTGATCTGCAGAATCACTGGCTGTCCTGCAATTGGCTCAAGTTTTTCAACCTCAGAGGCAGGTACAGTCAAGCTATACGACCAACACCAACGGCTTCGATCTGTGCTGTAATTTCCATCCAGCACATTAATTTTCTCGCCATTATCTAGGCGAGTGACAGATAAACTATTCAAGATATACCATCCTTTTTGATTCGTTATTGCTGGAATACAGTCATCAGCGCCAAAATTCAGCACTAAATTATGGGAATCAACTTCATGGCATAGACAGATGAAATTCAAATCTGTGCTGCCGCTATATTTTGGCAATTGTGGCTCTGGCCATGGCTCTACAGCATGCTTGCGATAATGAATTGCTTTGGCTTTATCCCACGGCAAAAATGTATCTGTGATGATCAGCAGACCTTTATCCCACTCAAATGAAAATTGCTGTTCAAATACATGCGCC
>NZ_JAPEQW010000072.1:0-3392 GCF_026168575.1 Acinetobacter entericus | reverse complement strand
TCTCATCTCAGAATACTGAGTCTCCGACAAACCCGGTACGGTTCAGTATTGGACTAAGTTTGATTTGATCCATTTTTTCTTGCGTATGAACATACCATTGAGTCAAAGAATAAAACCGGATAGAAATATTGCCTCGAATAATTAAGGCTCGGTTGCGAGGTCTTTAAAACAAACCCATTGCAGAGTAATGATTAACTATCACTGATTTTTGTTGCTTAATACAGATTTTAACAGTGGTTACTTTTTTGGTTACTACAATGTAGAATATAACAAAAATATTTATAAAAAACATATATATAAATATTTATGTGATGCGTAATATACGCATCACATAATAATGCTTATTTTTGATATAATTAAGATAATGGGGATCATTATGCTGGTTTATAAAAATTTATGAGTCTTACGGAAACACAAGTACGAAAGTCATATCCAAAAGAAAAAATTTACTTTTTAGCTGATGATGATGGTTTAAGCTTAAAAGTCGATCCTAATGGAAAAAAGTCTTGGAGTTATCGATATTCAGTTGCAGAAACGGGTAAAAGACCACGAGTCACTCTAGGTACATATCCTGAGATGAATCTCAAAGAGGCTAGAGTGGCCAGAGACTCCTATAAGGCAACTAAATTTTCTACACAAAATTTAGTTCAGGAGAAAATTCAAACTTTTAAAGTTGTTTGTGAAGAATGGTTAGAGTTTAAAACAAATAATTCATTTAAAGATCAACCACGTGGTGGTGTAATCCAATTGGCGAATGCATGTTTAATAAATGACATTTATCCCGTTATTGGTGATATAGATTTTAGCAAAATTAAAAGAACTGATTTAGTTAAGGTAATTAAGCAGATTGAAAATAGGGGAGTTAAGGAACCTGTAAAAAAAGCGTATAGCTATTTAAATCAAATCTATGATTTTGCAGTTGCAATGGGATACTGTGATTATAATCAAGCTTATGGTCTCAATAAAATATTATTGAAAGGGAAATTAAAGAAAAATTATCCCTATTTAAAAGATGAAGAAATTTCTAATTTTATTCTTAGAATAACTCAACTAAATACAGATCCGATTATAAAAAAAGCAATCCTATTTAAATTATATACTGGAGTCAGGGGGGCAGAGTTATTGTCTGCAGAACCTCATCATTTTGATTTTGACAACAAAATTTGGAAAATACCTGCTTTACATATCAAGCAATATCGTCGAAAAGTGATAGCAGGTTATGATATTCCAGATTTTTTAGTCCCGTTATCATCGCAAGCGGTGAGCATTGTTAGATCTGCACTAGAGTGGTCACAAGGCGATCGTTATGTTTTTGCCAGCCCAAAAATTAAAGATAAGCCATTGCATTTTAACACAATAAATTCAGCCATTCGTAAGATGGGATACAAAACAAATGAGCTATCCTCACACGGTTTAAGATCAACATTCAGTACTATTTTAAATGATTCTGGCTTATTTCAAGATAGTTGGATTGAGGCTCAGCTTTCACATGTAGATAAGAATAAAACACGTGCTAGTTATAACCATGCAGATTATATTCAACAAAGAGCTGATATGATGCAGTGGTGGGGTGACTATTTAGAAAATAAATCAAAATCTAGTTTATAGGTAATTTAAATTAAACTATTTTGATTTAATAATAAATTTTAAACCAAATGCATTTAACAACTTATTTATAGAATCTAATGTTGGATTACTATCAGGTTGCTCCATTTTCTGTAAAGTCTGTGGTGCTATTTTAGTAATTTTACTCATTTCATTTAATGTTAAATGTAGTTCTTTTCTAATGTATGATGCAATCTGGTAAATTTGCCACTCAGGATTGTTATTTATATTTTCTAAGACTTGTAAGCGTTTATTCATTTGCTCGATTGCCGTCATAGGCTTATAACGTTTATCCATTAGAAAGCTCCTGAATCTGTTGGCATATATTTAATATACGATGATGACTATTTTGTAGAATCTCATCATCTATATTTATTTTTTTCATTTCATCGAGCAAATTTTCATACAGTGGCAATTGTTGAATCATTGTATGTTTAATTTCAGTTGAATCTATTCCTGTACATTCTTCTATTTGCGTTATGACAGATCCCCATATAGGCATTCCTCCATGGTCATCTTTTTCCCAACGTGTAGTACGTGCAATTCCGTCAGGATGAAGCCACATTGGAGCAAAATCGAAGAGGGGTGTTAATTGAATTGTGCCGTCATTTAAACGTTGAATTGCGGTATTACGGGTATGATTATCTTTATTTCCTAATGCAACATTAGCGATATCTCGTTTCAAATATTCAAAAATTTCAGCTCTTGGTGATGAGCAACATTCCATGATCAATGTACAAATTTGATTATGTGTCATTTTAACGCCGAAGCCAGCTTTACCACTTAAAGAGGCTAGGCTTTCTTGTGCAACTCTTTCGACTTTACCATTGATAATTTGGCGATCAAAACGTGGAATAAATAGCGTTCTCTGGTGAAGTTCCAAGTCGTTGAACACTCTTAGACCTAAATACCGAGCTATTTTCATGTAAATTGCTTCATGTAACAGTATTTTTTCCAGTTTTTGATCATCTCCACGACTAAATTTAACTAGCCAATGCTTTGCTGCTAGTTCATCTGGAAGACTGTGATCTAAATAAAACAGACCATCATATCCTTGTGTTAGTAATAGTTTAGGCCATTCACCTTGAACACCTGAAGAACCAGCAACAAATAAGCCATATGATGCAAGTGACTCAATGAAATCTTCTTTCCTTTCAATTATTTCGCTTAGGCTAAATCCACGAGGTTTCACTGTCGGAAAATGATCTTGAAGCCAGTCATAAGCTTCTTTAATTCGTAGATTACCAATAGGATTACCTGCCCCAGATTTCAGTAGGGGCCAATCAGCTTGTTCTTCTACATTAATTGAAAAACCCAGCTGATTTAAAAGCTCCTTTCGCCCATAACCTTGAGGTAGCAAGTCCATGAGAAATGCTGGCCATTGGTTTTCTAAGTTGTTTTGTACATTGACTGGAAATTGGAATGATAGAGCATGACCATCCCTTAAATCCATATGTTCAATAGCATATTCAAATAAGTATGACGTTCGTGTAGATGCTCTCCAGCCCTGCTCTTGATTAGCAATTAATTCAACGATAGCGCAATCTTGCCATTCGTTATTTTGAAAAATTTGAAGTGTGCAATATTGATTCATATATGTATTAAAATAAAATATTAGTTTCTATTTTGGCTATATTTATTTATTATAGTAGATATATATTAAATTTCCTACTCTGATTTAGAATCATTTAATTTGCACTATAAGCAATCATTTTAAACGTCATAACTTGTCGTATTGCTAAATGGCTTTGTTGCACAAAGCTATTCTTGAAGGCTTCTTCAGTAAT
>NZ_JAPEQW010000071.1:0-3434 GCF_026168575.1 Acinetobacter entericus | reverse complement strand
ATATTGTGGAATAAGCCCTTAACGATAGGTTTGTGCAACAAAGCCTACTTGGTAAAGAATTTAGCCTCACTATATGTAAGAGCGTCATTGTTAAAAAGTGATTTGGCTAGCCTATCCTTATACAAAGTTGAACGCTTTTCTAGCTCAGAAGATTCAAACTCATCTGCTAGTTTCAAAGCCTCAGCTTTGCTATCTTTTGAATGTTTTAGATGCGCTAATCTATTATTTTAAAATGCCAATATAATTGGCACAACGAGAACAGCCAATACCCCACAAATTTTTAATAATATTTCCATGACTATGTTTTTTATAAAATAAATGTTTGATTTAGGACTATTTTAAAGTTTTGTCAACCAACTTTTAAGACTCAAACTAGGATTTGTCAACTAAACTGGGCTTTATACGACTTTCTAACTAGATTCATTGAGCAAACAAGTTGAGAGTTGATAGACTTCGGCTAATGTTTTGACTTTAAAATAATTTATGAAATTTTTACTTATTTTAGTTTTGGGGTTCACTTCCATTCAAGTTTATGCAAAAAAGTGCGCTGACTTTTCTACACAGCAGCAAGCACAGAAATGGTATGAGCAAAGAAAGAAGGCGGGACAAACTGGCTGGAAAAGTTTAGACCGCGACGGTGATGGTCAAGCATGTGATTGCTTGCCGGGTGGAAATGGTAAGAAGTGCCCGAAGAAGAAAAGATAAGGTATAGATATGGTTCCAGAAGCTTTAGAAACAACAAAATTCTTTTTAGAGAATCCCTCTCCGTTCGTTATTGTTTTATTTGTATTTATTCTAATTGCTTATAAAGGTCGTGATCTACTTTATTTCTTTTTTGAACTAAGAGATCTTTCAAAAAAACGCTTAATTGATAAACTTAAAACAGAAATTGAAATTGCAGATCTTTACGATGGTAATAACGACTTAAAATCAATTATTAATCCATATATTTCAGAACTACAATTACAAGCAACTATTGGTGATTCAACATGCTCTAAACAAATGGCGCATTATTTACTTACTAGAGAGGAAGTTGGTACAGCAATTCAAAGATATAAATCAACAAAAAGCTTACTAACATGGGACAATCAAAAACAATTGCCAAAGTTTGATGGCAGGTTCCCAGCTTGGCGGATTCATCTAAATTGGTCTGTGGGATTTCTCATTTACTTATTTTTTAGTTTTCTTGCTGCATTACCATACTTTTACTACTCTTTATTAAACACAAAGCAACAAGCTTTATTATTGCAAAAGATATCTTTTGGTAATGTCACTCTTATAATTCTATACAGTCTTATTTTATTTATAGCGGGTTTCATGTTTCTTAATGAAGGTATAAAGCCTTTATGGGCACGTCGGCTTTGTGAAATGGAATCTTCAACAGAACACGAAATCCACATTGACTACTAGTAAAGCACCACACGGCGCTCTACCTCTTAAAAAAACTTATCTGCAGAAACATTAAAGCACTCTGACAATGCGTTAATGTGACAGATATTAAGCTGACCTTACTTGCGGAATTACCTCATAAGCTGCCTATACGGCAGTGAACGCGCAGGCACTTATCTAATTGGAAAAATAGAATTTCTAAGCTGCCTATACGGCAGTGAACTTCATTTCTGAATCCTGTTGTTGTGAATTTTGTTTCTAAGCTGCCTATACGGCAGTGAACAGCACGGGTCTTGAGCAAGCATTTGGTCGTCCTTTCTAAGCTGCCTATACGGCAGTGAACGCTGTAATGCATGCGGCTGATATTCAATTCATTTTCTAAGCTGCCTATACGGCAGTGAACCAGTCACTGCAGCATGATGGGTCGCTCGGTGCTTTCTAAGCTGCCTATACGGCAGTGAACTGCTTTCCAGTCTCTGGATCATTTTTTAGTTTTTTCTAAGCTGCCTATACGGCAGTGAACGACGAACGCGGAAATCATATTCGCTATGGGCTTTTCTAAGCTGCCTATACGGCAGTGAACAGCCACGTGCGCTACAAACGCTTTTACACGGATTTCTAAGCTGCCTATACGGCAGTGAACAATTTGAGCTAGCGCCGAAAGTAAAGATTCAATTTCTAAGCTGCCTATACGGCAGTGAACCGTCTTTTAGGGCATCGGCTCTATTTTCATAATTTCTAAGCTGCCTATACGGCAGTGAACCTTGGTTTCATCATGGGCTACCTCGTCCTCACTTTCTAAGCTGCCTATACGGCAGTGAACCTTAATTTAACACTTAAAATTAGATTAATAACAGTAGCTTAATACTAAAACAACGTTATAACCCATTTTTTCAAGCATAAATATAACTTATTGATTTTAATAATCTATTAAAGAAAGAAAAAATATTGGGTAAAATCGTCTTTTACCACGGAATAAATATAACTGAATTTTCAAATGAAAGTCACTAAGTGCAAATGAGAAAGTACCTGAAGCTTTGTCTTAGAAAAAAGTATCCAAAAGGTCATCCAAGGCCTCAACAAGTGTATTGAAGTCATCTTCATTTTTAGGCTTGCTAAGCAATGGTGCAACGTAGTGCCAGTGATCTAAAGCCTGTTTAATCATTGCATTCATACTAACCCATTCTTCCTATGACCTTTGTCATATTCTTTATGGGACAAGACATAACGAATGTATACGCGCTTTGCAATATTTCAAAGGTCAGTTAGAATAAAGAGGTCTTAATAAGTACCTAAATAATGTACATAATAATTATTTTTCAAAAACATAGCTAATCTGATATTATTAATAATGATTCTTAATAACATTTTATAAAATATAATATGACCGATTTATCAACAAACTTTAACGACACTCGCCTCATCAAATCTTGGTTTGGATTTTTTCTAGGACTGTTCTGCGTTGGAGCTAGCTTGATAGCTTTATTTGAAGAAGTGAATTTACAAGGTATTCTGAGAACTTTAGGTTTTCTATGCTTTTGGTATCCATGGTGTCAACTGCCAGTTAAGAATTACCCGCTATCAAAACTTTTTAGTAAAAAAACAGAAGGCGAAAAATTAAATAAACTAGCTAGCTACTTAACAATCATTGCTTTAGTTTTACTCGTTAGCGCTACAGTTTTGTTTTTATGAATTTGCTTAAATCTCGCTCACCGAACATAAATTAATCACAAAAAAACCATGATAGTGCGCTGAACCCCATCATGGTTTCATTTAAGATATAGATGCTTATGTCTAAATTTCAAGCATTTTGTATAAGGTGTATTATGTTAATTTTAGGGATATTAAAAAAATGAAAAAATTAGAAATCTTCTTTTTCGTAATTTTAATCCTAGCTATTTTATGGGGCATACAATGGATGTTTCATGGCTTTCCAGTAGGCAGTTAAGTTGTCTATTATTTACTTAATAAAAAACCATACTATCTTATTTAAAATACTTCTCTGCACACGACAAAAAAATCATCCCCACCCGATTTTCATAGGT
>NZ_JAPEQW010000070.1:0-3527 GCF_026168575.1 Acinetobacter entericus | reverse complement strand
ATATTACTGAAGAAGCCTTCAAGAATAGCTTTGTGCAACAAAGCCCGTTCAAATTAGGCGTTACTACGGATGAACAATAATTTTTACAGCAGACTCATTATTATGAATCAATGTTTCAAAGCCTTTAGAAACAAGATCATCTAATGCAATCCGTTGGGTAATAAAAGGTTCTAGATTAATCTTACCTTGCTCAACCAAACGGATAGTTTCCTGATGATCATTTACATAAGCAATCGTGCCACGAATATCTAGCTCTTTCATCACCACACTATGCACATTAATTGTGGCAGGATGGCTCCAAATAGAAACGATAACGACTACACCAGTTGGTTTCATTGCTGCAACGAGTGTATCCATGACTTTATTGACACTACTACATTCAAAAGCGACATCTACACCGCGGTCTTCTGTAATTTTCATTACCTCAGCAACTACATCAACCTTAGATGGGTCTAGTACATAATCGGCAACACCCGCTTCTATCGCTTTTTCTTTACGTTTTGCACTCAGTTCAGTAATGATGACCGTGAGACCTTTAGCCTTTAAAATAGCAGATAAAAGTAAGCCTATTGGGCCTGCTCCACCAACCAGTGCGATATCGCCAGCTTTTGCGCCACTTCTGACATAGGCATGATGACCGACAGATAAAGGTTCTATCAATGCTGCTTGGTCTAAAGGAATATCATTTGAAATAGGATGTACCCAACGCCGCTGAACTGCAATTTTTTCAGAAAGACCACCACCGCGTCCGCCTAAACCAATAAAGTTCATATTTTTTGATAAATGATACTTATCATTGGGGCCAGTCGGCACATCGTCAGCAATGATGTAGGGTTCAACTACGACATGTTGCCCAATTTGGATATCATCTACACCCTCTCCAACTGCATAAACCACGCCTGAAAATTCATGTCCCATTGTTACAGGTGCAGATTCTCCCGAAATTGGGTGTGGGTGACCACAAGGTGGAATAAAAATAGGACCTTCCATGAATTCATGTAAATCTGTACCGCAAATACCACACCACGCAACTTGAATTCCAACTGTGCCTGGAAGTACTTTCGGTTCAGGGATATCTTCAATTCGAATATCCCCTCGGTCATAAAAACGAGCTGCTTTCATTTTATATTCCTTATATTGATGTTAACGGTAAACCAGTGCGTACACGGCCTCAACTTTCAATAAAGTATAAAAGGTGTTTGTGTAGGCAATACCCTTACTTTTGATAAGCCAAAAGAAAGCAAAAGCCTTTGTTACCCATACATAACATCCCTATTATGATGGATAACGTGTGGCATCCCTGCCACACTCGTGTATCCAAACGTTGCTTAAATTAAACTATGTAATAGTGGCGACATAAAGGTGCTCTTATCGCTATATATTAAAAACTTAGTGGAACACTGTTTCTAAAGCTTTTAAACCCACTTTGGGATCAAGTAGACCGTTGTAAATTTCAGGGATTTCACGTTCCACCCCAAAAAATTCATAAATGGCAAGCATCGCCCCACGAACTGAATATTCCACAGTAAAGACCACGTCATCTTCAATTTCCACAAACTGTCCAAGGAAAGCAAAGTTTTGTGAGCCTTGTGGAATTACCTGTGGACGATCCCCCGGTTTACGGCAGGCGAATAGGGCAGAGGCGTATGGCATCATGGCGGTAGTAACATCAGTCGTTGCCAAAACATGATCTAAAATGTCGTCAAAACCGAGCTGTTTAATCAGTTCTGTTAGGATTTCTTGCCCCGTGGCTTCGGACATTGGTTTTTTGATGTAATCGCCTATATGGTCAATTTGGAAACCGTAGCCCCATAAGGTATATAAACCTTCAGGTAAGTCGGCAAAGTGTGGCTGTGCAGGAACCACGATGGATAAATGCCAACCCGACTCATACCAAGTCATGAGTGCGCCTGTGCCTGGTTCATTGCCTGTATAGTCAATAATACGTTTAAGTAGCACGTCATCTTTCATGGTCAGAGTGAAAGACTCCCACTTATGTTCATCGACATTGCCATAAAAAGTCATTGGACGGCCAAAGTCTGGGGCTTTTTGTGCCAGCGTTTCCCAAAGCGTCCAGCCATGATCTTCTCGATGACGAATAAGGGCAGGCACGTCATGATTACCGCCATAACGTGAGTCTGCTGTAATAGAGCCTAAAGTGAAAATAGCTAAATCATTGGCTTTCAGATTAATTTGCTCTGAGCCTTCAGGCAATTGTACATATAGGCGTGAAGCGTAGCGTTCTTGAGTTTCAGCATTGGTAATGAAGTCTGCATCTGTGACATAGTGTCCAAAACGCACATCGACGCCTTGTGCGACTAACCAACGCTGTAGGGGCAGAATCATCGAGTCATATTGGTTGTACTTGGTACGTTTCACACCCGCTAAGGTATGAATGCGTGGCAATTCTTGAATAAAACGCAAGAAATAGCGTCTTAACTCTGCTGCACTGTGCCATTTTTGAAAAGCGAAAGTCGTGCGCCACATGCGCCAGAAATTGGTTTCAAAAAAGGTTTCATCAAAAAACTCATCAATGCGGCGACTGCCAATTTTTTCTTCTTTTGAAGCTAATAGGCGCAGCATCTGTGCACGATGTAGCGTATTCAGACCAAGCTTTGCTGCATCCGCAATGACATGTTCGGCATCAATCAACCGTGCATTGGCGTGGGTTTTCACTTTTTCATTAAACTCACGACATTCTTCACGCACCGAAATGTCTGGATTTTCCAAAGATGGAATACTGGAAAATAAGTCCCATAGGCACAAATAAGTTTCATCGGTCAGCATTCGCCCACCACGTGTTACCCAAGCTTGCGCGGCATGCGGTGTATGTCCACCATCCATCGAACCACCTGAAATATCGAGTTCTTCTAAAATATGGATATTTTTGGCAGGGACTTTGGCATCACGGATTGCAAATGCAGCAGCAGCCATACCTGCGATACCACCACCAATAATCCAAAGATGGGACTGTTGTGCGTCTAATGGGGTGCGCTTCTTCTTTTGCATGGTTCACCTTTAATAATGATGTTAAAAACTATGAAGTATAAAATGTGATTTAGAAAAACCTTAAAAATAGTATGACTTTTTATATATGAAAAATGTATGAAATGGGAAGCAATTTACTCATTATATTTTGTAATCAAAAAAATGTAAGTAATGGATATTTTAATACACATTTGTATTTTTTTTAAAATAAAATATGATTTAAGTAATTGATTTTATTATTTTATAGAGTAATCACTCTATTTTGATCATATTTGTTTGTGTCTGAAGAATGTGTTTGAAACTAGGCTTTCTATTGATCATTAAAAGATATAATTGAATAATAGATCTCTTTCATAAATCAAAAAACGAGCACCTTTTTGATTGATATTTGTACTCTAATTTTCTTAGCATTCGTGCATAATCTGCGGATGAAATACATTGATTCAAAGAAGCTTTCTGAAACACAGTTTAAGCGATATACAGGCATCTCATGGGGCACTGTTGCAAATAACCACGAATGGTAAGCTGAAGACTGTTTT
>NZ_JAPEQW010000007.1:0-163690 GCF_026168575.1 Acinetobacter entericus | reverse complement strand
AACTTGGAGCTGAGTGAAAAATGACTTATGAAAGAAATCTAATATATTATTTCACTGTTTAAAATAAAATAGGTTTTTTAACATTTCTCGTAGAGTCATAATTGATGAAATTGAGATGCAAATTCAAAACTATGCAAGTCCATATTCTTTTTAGTTTGTTTATTTGGTGCAAAGCCAAATGAGGACACGCCCTAGATAGTAACCTTTATTTATTATCATATGACTTCTACCTGCCTATAATCAAGCTTGAGCTCGCTAAGCGAAGCGGGATGAGCAAAATAGTAGCCCTGAAAATCATCACATTCATATTTTTTTAGAAACTGGGCTTGATCCTGATTTTCTATTCCTTCAGCAACCACGTGCAATCCTAGTTGATGAGCCATAACAATAATGGCTGCGACAATCGCGCCATCTTTTTCATTTTGAGGTAAATGTTCAATAAAGCTGCGATCAAGTTTTATCTCATCCACAGGTAAAGTGCGTAAATAACTCAGACTCGAGTATCCTGTGCCAAAGTCATCGACAGAAACCTTGATACCCAAATCACGAACAGCTTTTAGAATTTCTAAAGAACGGTCAGCACCCGCAATTAACATGGTCTCGGTGACTTCAATTTTTAATAGGTCGGGTTGTAACTGAGTATCAGATAACGTTTCCTGTAAGTCATGCAAAAAGCCTGTGCGCTTAAATTGTAAAGGGGAAAGATTGACAGCTACACTCAGGTTAGCTCCGTTTTTCTTGTTCCAAGCTACAATATCCTGACAGGCTTGCTGTAACACCCATTGGCCAATGACGACAATCTGGCCGGTTTTTTCAGCAAACGGAATGAATTCTACCGGAGAGATAAAGCCTCTTTGTGGATGCTGCCAACGGATTAAGGCTTCGACACTTTTTAATTGGCCTGAGCGAGCATCAATAACGGGTTGATAGACTAACCTGAACTGCTTTTCTTGCATGGCAACCATTAATTCGTGGCGCATCAGCACGTAATCGATTTTCGGTGTGCCGATAGAATTAAACGCATACCAATGCCAGGCATTTCCGCCTTCTTTTTTCGCTTCATTCATGGCATGTATCGCATGATGAAGTAATTGAGTCGATTTTTCTATTTGAGGGTCATCATCTGCAATGCCAATACTCGCACTCATATGAATTTTATGGCCATCAAGCTCAAATGGAGCTGACAGGCTTTTTAATATTTGCTCTGCAATAACAGCGACCTGTTTTAAATCATGGCATTTATTCAGAAGTATGCCAAATTCATCTGCTGAAAAATGGGAAATGATATCTTCTTCTTGAATGACCTGACGCAGGCGATTTGCTACAGCAATCAGAAGTTGATCACCAATGATGTGCCCCAAACTTTGATTTAAAGGCTGGAATCCATCTAAATCAACATACATCACAATCAGGGAGCGAGGATTGTCATGCTGAAGGTGGAAGGCAACATCCAGTATTTTTTCAAAAGTATGATGGTTAATTAATCCGGTTAAACTGTCATGGGTTTGCTGACGGGCAATATATTCGCTATTCGCCCGCTGTTGGGTAATATCTTGCTGAATCCCGATAAAGTGCGTGCAAAAATTTTTATCATCAAAAACGGGTCCTAATATGAGCTGGTTCCAGAACCAGCTGCCATCTTTACGATAGTTTTTTAAGGTCACCTGGATTTCTTGCTGTTCTTGAAGTGTATTGTGGATTTTATACACTGCCTCTGGATCTGTTTCGGGACCTTGCAGAAAGCGACAATTTTTACCAGTGATTTCTTCTTTTTTATAACCCGTCAGGCTTTCAAAAGCAGGATTCACATATTCAATGGCCTGGTCCGCGGTGGCCTTAGTCAACACGATGCCATGAGGATTGGCATCGACACTACGTTTCAGTAGCCGTAACATTTCTTCGGTTTCATGCCGTTCGGTAATATCATGGGCAATCCCAAATACACCGACCACCTGTTGGGCTTGTTGAATAGGTAAATAAGTGAGGTCTAGCCAGTAACATTTCCCCAAGGCATTCTGTGCCTGGATTTCCAGGTGTTGACTGTGGCCTTGCAAGGCCTGTTCAAATGCAGTTTGAGCTACTGACTGAAAGTCAGCACAAATAAATTTTGAGAAATGTGAGCCCCGAGTCTGTTCAAGATTAAATTTAGTGATCTCTTCAGAGGCGAGATTGACATCAATAATGATGCCTTCAGGATTATGTTCAAAAATCGCATCGGGATGGTAGGTGAAGAACGAACGGTATTTATCATTGAGCGCCAGTCTTTGTTGCCGTTCTGCATGCAGGTCCATACTCAGGGCAACCAGAGATGCGGCATGAGAAATTAACTTAATATGAGTAGAGGTGGGGCATTTAGGGGAACGATAATAGGTTGCAAAGGTTCCATAGAGCGTTCCCTGGGCATTAATAATAGGTGTTGACCAGCAGGCGTTCAGATTTTCTTCTTGAATCAGGCTATGGAAAGCTTCCCAGTTTTGGTCAGTGGCTAAATTTTCACAAATCACCAGTTTTCGGTGAAAAGCTGCCGCACCACATGCTCCCACATGTGGACCTATTTTTAAATCAGAAACGGTTTCTATATATCGGTTAGAAAAATGCTGGCTACCACTAATTAAATTTAAAGTTTGTTCTGTTTCTGAGTACAACATGATGGAGACCATTGAATCTGGTATCCGAACCTCTAACCATTCACTGACGGTCTGAAAGATGATTGCTAAGTCTGCATGTTGCCCAATTAAATTAAAGATGGATTGAGTATCTAAATAACTCGCTGTTTGACTCATATAGCATACCGTCCTTGAGTTGTATTGCGCATTTTTGATAGATTCTCAAGCGAAATTAGTAAAATCAGAGCTAAAGGTTGATTATTAATCTCAAATAAATAATATAACAAAAATGCTACAAATATCACACATAATTATCTAAAAGTCTTATAGTTATCAAACTTGAGATTGAAAGTTTTGTTTAAATAATAATTCTCTCGTAAAAATCATGGAGACTGAAAGAGAAATCCTCTTTTAAAGGGTAAGCAGTGTATATATTCGGTTACGTTTCAAATCCAGATTGGGTATTTGTATTAATCGAAGCTGTTTGAATATTTCAGTAGTCTGAAACCATCCCCGAATTATCCTATTTAAGATGGTTAGGTAGGGTTGCATGACTCTGTGTTTAATTAAATCATTAGTCCAAATTTACACACTAATCTAATTAATCAATCTTACTAACTCTAAATATTATTCACTTTTCCCATAAAATATAAAAAAGCTAAAATACTTCAATAGTTACTTAGTACGAAATTAGACCAATCAACCATCAAATTTTTCCTTTTCTCAAGATAAGCTCCACGTAAGTAAGCTGCTTCTACTTCATCAGGTAGTTTATGTGCTAGTACATGCTCACAGACTTCACGAGGATAATCAGTTTTATCGGCTGACCAATCACGAAATGTTGATCGAAAACCATGTGTTGTAATTACTCGATTTTGTTTTGGATCAATATAGCCTAAGCCATTTTCTTTAAACTTCTGTTCATGCAAACGTTTAATTAATGTGGTTAATGACATGTCAGAAAGCATACCACCACGAGGGGCAGGAAAAATAAAGTCTTGTGGTTGGGTATATTCTTTAATTGATTCAAGCAAAGTGATTGCCTCTTGAGACAATGGAACACGGTGTTCTTTGTCTGCTTTCATCCGTTCTTTAGGAATGATCCAAACTTTATTCTTAAAATCGATTTCCAACCATTTTGCCCCAAAAACCTCGCCAGAACGACATGCAGTTAAAATCGCAAATTCTAGAGCTTTAGGTGAAATTCCTTTTTTCTGTCTCAAGTGCTGAATAAACTCAGCAACCTGTTCATAAGGTAATGATGGGTGAGGACGCGACTCCTGCTTTAAATTCCCCAAGATTGGCTCGAGGTTACCTTTCCATTCAGCAGGATTATCACCAACAAAATATCCCATGGCCTTAGCATAATCAAAAATGGCTTCTATACGACCACGAATACGTTTAGCTGTTTCGTTCTTTTCAATCCAGATAGGTCTAAGAACTTCGGCAATATCAACTTTAGTAATTGTGCCAATACTGATATCACCTAAAGTTGGATAGATATAGGTTTCTAATGTGGATGACCATTGCCCAATATGCTTTTGATTTTTGAGTTCACGGGTTTTATTGGCAATAACAACTTCCGCACACTCCATGAATGTTTTGTCACGAAGTTTTTGGCTATGCAACTTTTCAAGCTGTTTCTGCTTATGTGCAATTGGATCAATGCCATTTCGTATTTGTAATCTTAATTCAGTTGCTTTAGCTCGGGCTTCAGCTAATGAAACTTCAGGGTAGGGACCAAGACCAATATCACGGCGATGAGGTTTTAACTTTCCATCTCTATCGAGACGTTTGCCAACAACAGCACGTAAAATCCAAACACGAGAATTGCCTTCGACATTCAAGCATAAGCCATCGACACCACCTACAGAGTGTCGACCAGTTGTTTTAATTTTTGCTACACTGAGTGCTGATAGCTCTTTAGATTTCTTTGGCATGATCTTTGGTTACCCCTCAACCTACCCCACATAAAATACTGGAAATGATTGGAATAGACAAGACAAAGTTGGATGGATTAAACTGTAAATTATTGAAAAATATATTTTTATAATATTGGATTGGATTGCTTTGGACTATTGTTAGACGGANTTGGAATAGACAAGACAAAGTTGGATGGATTAAACTGTAAATTATTGAAAAATATATTTTTATAATATTGGATTGGATTGCTTTGGACTATTGTTAGACGGACACCGCTTCCGCCAAATTTTGAATTAAGCCCTTGTATTTGCAAGGGCTTTTTTCTTGCCTGTGCTTTTGTCCCACATAAAAACCCACATAAAATTTTGGATTGGAATATATCAGAATAGACTTTATTGGATAAAGATTGTGGGGAGTCTAATGAGTTTCTAATAAGAAGAGCTGAAAATAAACTGGCAGACACAATAAAAAATAGTTTGATCCTCTGGATTCTTTTAATTCAGACTTCAGATAAACTTAAGTTAAATGGAATAGTTGATACTAGCAAAAAGCTAGTATCAATTTTGATATTAAAATACTTTCATAAGTCTAAGGTTGATACGATTGTCTTCTTTAAAACCATTTTCTACCCTGAGATCACGACCATAATTTAAAATAACTTGTGTTGTTGCTGTAGGTGAAATTCCAGTACCAATCCAAAATTTGGTTTGTTTATTTGAATCTGTAGTTACACCATCTTGTTTTGTATCTCCAGCATCACTGTATGAGAGTCCAGCACGCAAATCAGCAATATCAGTTAAACGATATCTGGCATTAGTTTGAACTTGAAAGCCTAAATCTTGTTTTAAGCTTCCATTTATAACATCATCATTCTTATCATAAATTGTAAAATCTCCAGCAATATCCCAGTTTAGACGATCTATAAGCTGGGTTGTATAAGCCCCTTGAACAGTTAGCTTGACTCTATTCTCACCGAGATCCAAATCATTATATTTTGAGTATTTTCCTGTTGGTAAATAGAGATAGGGGGTAATACCAAATGTCGATTTTGTATCTTTATCATGATAAATAAAGAAAGTATTTGCTAAAATAATATCGCCTAAACCACTGCTACTTCCTAAAGAAGTGATATCTTTTCCAGCATCTAGATGTCCAAACGGCACTAGAATTTGCGGTGCGATGTGAAGCCCAGCAACATCCATATAGTGTACATAACGAGCAATACCAATATCGGACTTAAGTTCCACATTATCTGATACTCGATTATTTCCATTATAAAGCGAATCTCTGGAAGCATGTTGGTAGTAGAGCATAGCTAAATTTGTGCCACTAGGCGCATAGTCATAATCGCCAGCATCTAGATCGACTGCATATACATTTTGTAGAAATAACAATCCAAGAAGGCTGGTTGCCAACGTATGTATTTTTTTCATAACGATTCCTTGTCTGATACCAAAATCATGATGTTATTGACTGAGTAAAGTTTATTAGCATGATGCCCTAAGCCATACTTTGGCTTAGAAGCAATTTGACTTTTTAATGATTTATAGAATTGACAGCTTTTTCAAAAGCAAGGAATCCGTTATAGGCTGTAGGATCAACAAAAGGGAGTGTTTGAGTTGCCCAATACCCGCCAATATTGTTTTTAATATCAATCCAATAATAGAGATTTGCTAAACCACACCAGCCGATTGTACCTGCTGGACGACCTGAGTCAGTCACTTGTTCATTGACCATAAAACCAAGTGTCCAGCCTTTTTCAGCTTCAGGATAGATATTGACGTCATTGGACAAAGTAGGAATCGAGCCTGGTAAATTTTTCATGGCAATATCTGCTAAGCCATTATTAAGAGCCAGTTCAAGTGTGCTTTCTTGAAGTAAACGCTGACCGTTGACCTCACCACGATTTAGCCAAAGGCGAATAAATTTTAAATAATCACTGACAGTAGAATAAAGACCATGCCCCCCCATATGTACTTCTGGTTCTTGCGGTAATAGGAAATCTGAGTCTGCTATCAAACTGCCATCTGGTTGACGATGGTGCATACTCGCACGGCGTTTAAGCATAGAGGGTG
Source organism: Acinetobacter entericus (assembly GCF_026168575.1). Taxonomy (NCBI): domain Bacteria; kingdom Pseudomonadati; phylum Pseudomonadota; class Gammaproteobacteria; order Moraxellales; family Moraxellaceae; genus Acinetobacter; species Acinetobacter entericus. The sequence goes on along the minus strand of NZ_JAPEQW010000007.1, from coordinate 157,086 downwards.
TTAAGGTAAATGCAGTGTCATTCATTTCTAAAGGATTAAAAATTTGTTCCTGCATGAGTTGACCAAGGCGTTTGCCACCAATTTTTTCTGTGACTAATCCAGCCCAATCAATATTTGAACCATATTCCCATTGTGTGCCTGGTTCAAACAATAAAGGGGTTTTTAAAGATGCTTTTGATGAAGTGATGACACTTGGATAACCATGTTCAGAAGTGAGTTTCTGATACTCAGGATTAAAAAAATCATACCCCATACCAGCTGTATGTAATAATAACATTCGAGTAGTTACATCTATTTTCGGGGCTTGGAGAATAGGTTTTCCTTGAGGGTCAAAGCCATGAAGAACCTCAAGTTGACCAATTTCAGGAATATACTCTTTAGCAGGGGCGTCTAAATCAAGTAGTCCCTTTTCGTATTGTTGCAAAGCCACAGTCGTTGTAATTGCTTTCGTTGTTGAAAAAATTGCGAATACACTATCATTCGTCATTGCTGCATGTGTTGAAATATCCCGCTCACCTGCATGATTTAAATACAGAGTTTGATCTCTATTTGTAACCCCTGCTACAACTCCTGCAACAGGATGACTGTTATTAACAACCTGATCTAAGATAGGATCGAGAATTTGCTGTAATTGCTGTTTCATGAAGAAACACTCCATTCCATTTGAGTTATTACTTAATCGATGTCATATGACAACATTTTTAGTCTAAAAAGGAATGTTTCAACGGCTCTACCGCAAATAGGCAAGCTTTATCGAAAAACGGCAATTATTTGATAATCAATATCTATTTTTCAATGTCTGTGAGGGCAATTCATTGTACATCTGATAATAGTTACGAGCAAAATCACCTAAATTGAGATAACCACAAGCCAATGCAATTTCAGTTACTGTTTGTTCTGGTGAGGCTTCTAATAATTCTTGCCTTACTAACGTCATACGCATATTTCGCATAACTTGAGCTGGGCTAGACTGTCGGTATTTTTTAAAACCACTGGATAAGCTTCGAATACTGATGCCAATCGCTTGTGCAATTTCAGCAATTGTAGGGCTATCACGTAAATTTTCACGCATATACTGCTCAGCGTGCTCTATAAATTTAGGTGTGATCCATGCTTTTTGATTTAAATCTATATTTGCCCGAATTGACCATTCATTGAGAATATGCAGACCAATCATTTGTTGTAAATGTTCACCTGCTTTCTTTTTTAATTGTGCTAATGGAATTTCCGAAATACTTTTACTTAGATAGGTCAGTAAGGATAGCCAGCTTGAATCACTTCCCCCGAAAAAAGTTTTAAACTGCCACATGTGAATAGGGGCTTCATGCCCAAAATTTGCAACGACCAAACGGGCTAAGACATCATGTGGAATGGTCAAATTCAACTGTAAATGCTGTGGGTCGAAGTGCACAGCATAATCATCTGTTTGGCTACAATCTACAAGAAAAGATTCGCCGACGTTGGTTGTCTGCCAGTTGTTGGGAGCAATTGCATGTTTTCCATGCCCCTCTATAGTAGTCAGAAGAATAATATGACCTTTATCTTGATTCCATTGATCAAGATAAACGGGGATGCCATATTTAAAACGAGTGACAATCATATCTGCCACAGATACAGAGTGCATACTTGAATTTGGCAATAGTCCCTTACCTACAGGTTGTGCATTGTAGGGCATATAGACTTGATCAGACCAATTTTTAATTTCATCCCAGTCCATTGAGATATTTTTATGCGCCTGAGGAATGTATCCTCCTCGGCAATCTTGAATTAAACTGTCTTGTAACATCACAACAACTCCATGTTATGAAAAAAGTAACTCTCCTACCTAAATTTTTAGGTTGCTACTTTTTGTATTACTCTAGGCTATTTGATGTTTCTGAAATTAACAATAAAACATCTTATGTGAAATGCTCTGGGCTAATTTAATATGAAAGAAACAGCCTGTCTATGACAGGCTGTTTCTTATGCTGATTTAATCTTTTTCAGTTCAAGCTATTCGAAGATTTGGGTCTCAAGGCTCAAAATACGGATGTTTTACACAAAAAATTAGCCTCCAATTCAAATGATCATTAACTATGTAGGAAACTCCCAAATTTACCCGCAGAGATCATTAATAAATAGATTGGCTAAGATGGAGTTGTCTCAGAGTACTGTGGGTTTCCTCCATCAATACCATGTTCTTTGCAAAGATTTTGATAATACTCTCTAGTTGATTTTTCTGTTAAAAGTTCTTCATTTAATTTAGTAATTTCATTTTTTGCTTTTCGATTTCGAGTAAATTTTTATTGATTTTCTGATTAAGGACTTGAAGTTTGATTATTTTTGTATCTACTTTTGCTTTATTGTAAACCATGAAATTGGTATATGCATTAATTACATGTTCAATGACTATTTCTTCTTTTGCCCAGCCATTCTCATTTTTGAGATATTGAATTCGAGCGGCTTTGTTGCACAAAGATTTAAAAAGTATAACTTCATCTAAGCGACTCAAATTTAAGTGGCAACTTGGGTATGAGGTCGGCCTAATATCGTAAATTTATGTAAGACTGTCACACGTGCATGAATCTCGTTAACTTGACTGTCAAAATTTCTAGCACTGAGTTTATTGCCTAATAACTTGATGCAATGCATCTTGGTTTCAACCAAGCTTCGGCGATGATAGCATGACCATTTTTTCCATAGTGTTCTGCCTAAATATTTAACTGATTGAAGTAACTCATTTCTCTCCTGAGAATGTGCTTCTGTATCTTTCCAAGGTCTTGCATTTTTTTCTGGGTGGCATCACCGCATGCGCTTGTCGATCCGTAATGACTTGACGGCATTTTTTTGTGTCATAAGCTCTATCGGTATAGACAGAGTCTATTTGCTCATCAAGTGCAACCTGATTAAGTAAATCTCTAGTACTTGCAAATCACTAACATTATTTGCAGTGAGCTTTGCAGGGTTTCAGCATCTACACCAATATGTAGTTTACGCCATTGGCGATGATATTCAGGCTGATGTTTCTTTCGTTTCCATTCACCTTCACCTAGAAACTTTAGACTAGTAGAGTCGACAAGTAGATGGAGTTCATCACTACTTTTTTGATAGCCAATCGCAATATCGATATGCCTTTGTCTTCTGCATAGTGTTGAATAATCTGGCGCTATCCAATTTAATCCGCAAAGCTTAATTAAACTTTGAACAAAGCCAGTAACTATTCGCAAAGACAATTTCAATAGATATTTAATCATTAAGCAGCATTGGATAGCTGCGTCAGAATAAGTGTGATTTCGTCCGTGTTTGTCTTGTGGGTGAACATACCATTGAGTCGTAGGATCAAACCAAATCGAGATATTTCCACGATTTATTAATGCTCGGTTATAAGCGAACCAATTCGTTGTTCTATAGATTTTAGGTGTAGGCTTATTCATTTTGAAATTATATTGCTGAACAGGCCTTCTTGGATAGGTTTGTGCAACAAAGCCCTTTTGATTTATAAAATAGATCTAATCTAGCCAAAGAAATTATTAGCATGTGATTAAAGTATAAATTTATACTTTAAAGGATTTGCTGTTGTAGCGTTTATTTTATAAGCTGACAGTAGGTCAAATTTCGATATTTCCGAAGAATGACATAGTTTTTATCTAGGATATCAAATATAGGCCAAAGGTATGCTGACATTATTAAAAAATAGTTCCATCCTTACTCGGGCAAATCCAGTTGAGGCATCTTCATTTGTATTGGAGCATATTGGGAATCATGAAATCAAACTCCTAGATAACTTCAAAAATACAGCGAGTCTCGATTATCGACAGGCTTCGGCTTTGAGCATTTGTCAGATCCAGTATGGAAGTGATGTTGAAATTTGCTGTGAAACTTTAGGTGATGCCTATCATTTACAATTCATGTTATCAGGTCAGTGTGAGTGGACAGATGAACAAGGTTCAGCAAAATTCGTCACAGGGCAAATGATGATGGTTAATCCTGATCAGTATGTGAAACAAATTTATGCCAAGAACGTTCGAAAATTTATTGTGAAGATCCCAAGCACTATTATGCACAATGCTTGTGATAAGTTGGGATTGAGTACTTCAGAACATGCTTTAAAATTTCAAATGAATAAATACAATATAAATGAAAGTGAAAATTTACTAAGCTTTTTACAACTTTATTGTACTGAAGCAGAATATGTGGACACTAATTCAAATGTGATAGAATTGTACAATGACATCATGGTGAATAAAATTTTGACGACACTGTCACATAATGCTGAATATAGAAATAAGGACTATCCTGCCTCTTTTGAATTCTTACTAAATTATATAGATAATTCTTTGACAGAGGATATAAGTTTGGAGTACATGCTAAAAATCACCTATACCAGCCAAAGATCATTATATATGTTGTTTGATAAATACCTTAAATGCTCTCCGAAACAGTATGTAAAGAATCGTAAATTATTAAAAATTAATGAGATTATCAAAGGTGGTGGTTTAGTCAGAAATATTTCTGAATTGGCAATAGAATATGGATTTTATAATGTAGGGCGTTTTGCTAAAGAATATAAAGATAAGTTCGGTGAGCTACCTTCAGAAACACTTAAAAAAAGAAATAACTGAGAATGAATAGTTGTATTTAATATAATATTAGGCTCAATATATTTAGATTATAAACTATTAATTTGGTTGTTTGACTTTTATAAGAAATAAAATTTGCAAAATTTGTATATCAATATGCAGAGAATGAACAGACCCAACATCAAAATAGCAATTATTCTAGTTGTATAGGAACTATTACTATACAGGAGTTAGAATGATGTCTAGCCATTCCGAATTGTTAATTGAACGGATAGCAAACTCAATAGAAGAAAATGCAGAAAAGGGTATTTTTCGTTGTCGTCGTGATATTTTCACAGATCCTGAATTATTTGCATTGGAACAGAAATATATTTTTGAAGCAAACTGGGTCTTTCTTGCACATGAAAGCCAGCTTCAAAATATCAATGACTATTTAAATGTCACTATTGGTCGCCAACCCGTCATCATTACTCGCGATAAGAATAATGAGTTGCATGCACTAATTAATGCTTGTGCCCACCGTGGTGCAACCTTATGTCGATATAAAAAGGGTAATAAATCTACATTCACCTGCCCGTTTCATGGTTGGTCCTTTAACAACACAGGTAAATTATTAAAGGCTAAAGATGAAAAGACAGGAGGATATCCACCACAGTTTAAAGAAGATGGTTCGCATGACCTGAAAAAACTAGCGCACTTTGAAAACTATCGTGGTTTTTTATTTGGCAGTATTCATGCCACAGAAATTTCTTTATATGAGTTTTTAGGTGAAGCACGTAAAGTAATTGATCAAATTGTCGATCAGGCACCGCAAGGACTAGAAGTCTTGTCTGGTAGCTCGAGCTATACGTTTGATGGTAACTGGAAATTGCAAACAGAAAATGGTGCCGATGGTTATCATGTCACTAGTGTGCATTGGAATTATGTAGCAACGATGAATCATCGAAAACAAGATGAGACTGTGACTAAAGTAGTTGATCCGAATGCGTGGGGTAAAAGCTCTGGTGGAACATACTCATTTGAAAATGGTCATATGTTGTTATGGACTAAATTACTCAATCCAGAAGTACGTCCTGTATATGAAAAACAGCAACAATTAGAAGAAATCTACTCTAAAGAAAAAGTGGATGCAATTGTCAATCAAACTCGTAATTTATGTCTTTATCCGAATATGTACATTATGGATCAGGTTTCTACCCAAATTCGTATTATTCGGCCTATTTCTGTCGATAAAACAGAAGTTACGATTTATTGTTTTGCTCCTATTGGGGAAGATGAGCAAACTCGTGAGATTCGTATTCGACAGTATGAGGACTTTTTCAATGTAAGTGGTATGGGGACACCAGATGATTTAGAAGAGTTTAGAGCTTGTCAAGAAGGTTTTCATGGCGATATTGCAGAATGGAATGATCTGAGCCGAGGTGCAACACGCTGGTTAGATGGTGCAGATGAAAATGCTAAAACACTGGGCTTTAACCCAGTACAGTCCACTATTGATTCGACTGATGAGGGCTTATTTGTCAAACAGCATCAATATTGGGCAGAGCAACTCATCAAAGGATTGAAACAAGATCAGTCAAAAACTGTGCAGAAGATTGCTTGTAAACAGGAGGCTTAATCATGACACACGATATTCTTTCAATTTCGGCATTTCTTTATAACGAAGCACGTTTGCTTGACGATCGGCAATGGGATGAGTGGCTATCTTTGTATGCTGAGGATGTAGAGTTCTGGCTACCTTGTTGGACGGATGAAGATACATTAGTGGAGTCTCCAACTAATGCTGTTTCACTACTTTATTATGCTAATCGCAGTGGCTTGGAAGACCGGATTTTCAGAATTAAGACCGAACGTTCTGGTGCAAGCAGTCCTGAGCCGAGAACGGTGCATCAGATCAGTAATATTGAAATTTTGGAACAGAATATTCATCAAATCAAACTGCGTTTTAACTGGCACACTATGATTTATCGGTTCAAAAAAATTGAGCAGTTCTTTGGTCAGTCATTTTACACCGTGCAGATTAATGGGCAGCAACCGCAAATCAAAAATAAGAAGGTTATTCTGATGAATGATTACATTAATCAGGTACTGGATATTTATCACATTTAGTAAGTACACCTTGGATGGACACATGCTTAAAAAATAGCAGAAAGCAAATGTTTATGTTGATGGTCTATATCGCTCATCAAGTTGTATTTAATTCAAAGTAACCGGAAAAACTATGTCTCAATATCAAATAGCGCTTCAATTTGAGGATGGCGTGACGCGTTTTATTCATCTGATGGAAGGTGAAACTTTGTCTGATGCCGCATATCGCCAAAGAGTAAATATTCCATTGGATTGTCGTGATGGTGCTTGTGGAACCTGTCGAGCTTATTGTGAATCAGGGGATTATGAACTACCTGAAGACAGTTATATCGAAGATGCCTTAAGTGCCGAAGATGCAGAGCAGGGTTATATATTGGCTTGTCAATGCAGACCTAAATCGGATGCGGTTTTTCAAATTCCTGTTTCATCTGATGTGTGTAAAACAGAGATTCATACTTTTAAGGGTAGATTGGCTAAACTGGAAAATCTATCTGATTCAACAATTAGTTTTGATATCCAGTTAGATCAAGACCAACCCAATATTCAGTTTTTGGCAGGTCAGTATGTCAATGTTGGGATTCCAGCTACAAATGAAACAAGATCTTATTCATTTAGTTCTAAACCCGATGAGCGTTGCCCAAGTTTTTTAGTGCGTAACATACCGAATGGAAAAATGAGTAATTTCCTCAGTCATCAGTGCCAAGTTGGTGATCAGTTCAGCTTTAGTGGACCTTATGGCAGTTTTTATCTGCGTGAGATTATCCGACCCGTATTGATGCTGGCCGGAGGAACGGGTATTGCACCATTTCTTTCCATGCTAAAGGTATTGCAAGCCAAGGGCTCAGCACATCCCGTGCGTTTGGTTTTCGGCGTCACCCATGATACGGATTTGGTCGCTTTACAGCAATTAAATGAGGTTCAGCAAAAATTCTCATGGTTTGAATATAGAACTGTCGTTGCAGATGTTAAAAGTCATCATATACGTAAAGGCTATGTCACACAGCATATCGATGAAGATTGGTTAAATGCTGGAAATGCCGATATGTATTTATGCGGTCCAGTTGCAATGGTCGAAGCAGTAAAAATTTGGTTGGAGAAGAGCAATATACAGCCACAAAATTTTTTCTTCGAAAAGTTTTCAGAGAATTAAGGTCCATTAAATCCAAATTTATCTACATATTCATTATTCAAGCGGATTGACCTGAATATGAGATCAAGTCGAAAAATCATCTATGAGTACCTTATGGCACCTGATCAGATTTATTTTCTGAGTATATGGTCTGGGGCGAGTGATGATTTTTTAGGGAATTATGAACTATAGAAATAGGTTCATTGATAAGGAAAAATGCTTTGTAGCATACATCAAGGAAGTGAAATATGAGAGATAATAAAATTTATCTATCCGATATTTTAGATCAGGCAAAATTTAATACATTTCACTGGAAGGTGGTCATTTGGTGTTTATTAATTATCATTTTTGATGGCTATGATTTAGTCATATATGGTGTTGCACTCCCTTTGTTAATGAAAGAGTGGCAATTAAGCTCTGTACAAGCGGGCTCACTTGCTAGTTTAGCCTTATTCGGTATGATGATTGGTGCGATGTTATTTGGAACATTGTCTGACCGATTTGGTCGAAAGAAAATTATTCTACTTTGTATTGGGATGTTTAGTGGTTTCACTTTTTTAGGTGGATTAGCCTCAACACCAATTGAATTTGGCATACTGCGCTTTTTGGCTGGTTTGGGAATTGGTGGAGTGATGCCGAATGTTGGTGCACTAACATCCGAATATTCACCTAAGAAGTTACGCAGTACGCTGGTTGCCATCATGTTTAGTGGTTACGCAGTGGGAGGCATGACTTCTGCATTGTTAGGTGCTTGGCTTGTACCGAATTATGGTTGGAATATCATGTTCTACATTGCTGGTATCCCATTACTGACATTAATTCTGGTTTGGAAATATTTGCCAGAGTCACCTTACTTTCTGCTCAAAAATGGGCGTAAACAAGAACTGTTAAAAATCATTAAGAAAATCTCACCACAAACCAATGTGGAGAATGTAGAGATTGAGATCAGCTCGCAAAAAGACTTTGTGGCCGAGGAATCATCGATTAAAGGATTATTCCAAAGAAACCGTACCATGAATACTTTATTGTTTTGGACCACGTTCTTTATGTGTCTGTTGATGGTGTATGCATTGGGCAGTTGGTTACCAAAGTTAATGATACAAGCAGGTTACTCTTTAGGCACCAGTATGCTGTTCCTACTGACGTTGAATATTGGTGGCATGATTGGTGCAATCGGTGGAGGCTTTCTTGCGGATAAATATCATCCGAAAAAAGTGCTTACCATCATGTATTTGCTTGGTGCAGTTGCATTGGCTTTACTTGGGTATAAAAGCTCGATCTATATTTTGTATGGTTTGATTGCGATTGCAGGGGCAGCAACGATCGGTGCACAGATTGTTCTATATGCCTTTATCGCGCAATACTATCCAAGTTCGATTCGCTCTACAGGCATTGGTTGGGCATCAGGTATTGGTCGTATTGGGGCAATTGTAGGTCCAGTACTCACTGGTGCTTTGCTTACCTTAAATCTTCCACACCACATGAACTTTCTTGCAATTGCTATTCCTGGTGTGATCGCAGCGATTGCAGTTTTTCTTGTAAATTCAAATGTTTTCACTACTAAAAAAAATATTATTGATAGAAATGGAACTGGTTCATCTATTCCAAACTGATTGTCTTTTGAATTCATACTTAAATCTAGCCTGAGGATAGCCATAGGAATGGCTATCCATGCTTTTTGAACGGATGAGCAGTATGCAACAAGTTATGTGTTTTTCTAAATTAAATTATGTGACTATTATTTTATTATAGGCGATTTTTAAGCCGATGACCTATGCAGATACTTCATCGGGCTCGATTAAGGAATTGTGCCAAGAAGTGAATTTTTAAAAGCAAGAATTACAACATATTCATACTCATCAATTTTAGCTAAAATAAAAAAACGTACCAAAAATGATTAAATTATTTTAGTGAATAAATTTATATTTGCTTTTAAATGTCATCTGACTTAAATATCCGAAGTGTATGGTTCAGCCATCTTTAGATGGATTGATGCCATGCTCGGTTCTCTTGAAAAATTCCAATTAAAAACAATCAGCGTGGTATGTATAAGTTTCAGCACTTTATTGCTTACCGCTTGTCAAAGTACGACGATAACGCGAAATCAACAGGCCAATACAGTGCAACAGCTCCAACAAGAAAAAGTCCAACAACCGAAACGTGTGGTCTTTTTTTTGGGTGATGGAATGGGCATCACCACGCTTACCGCTTCACGTATTTATGCTGTTGGTGAAGATGGCCAGTTGGCGATTGATCGGCTGCCTGAGTCTGCCTTTGTCCGTACCTTTTCTGAAGATGCGCAAGTCACGGACAGCGCACCTTCGATGGGCGCGTACATGACAGGTGTGAAGATGAAAAACGAGGTGATCTCGATGCAGACAGGGACAATTGCGGTTGAACCTGACTCAGTAGGAAATAACCAGTGCGCGACTAACCCACAAAACAAAAATAAGCAAAACACGCAAACTTTACTTGAATTAGCCAAAGCGAAGGGTTGGAGGACAGGGGTTGTGACCACGACGCGTATCACGCATGCCACGCCTGCATCAACTTATGCGCATATTTGCCACCGTGATGCTGAAAATGACATTGCATCACAATTGGTACCAAGCTCTAAAGGGGATATCTATCAGCACTATAACCAAAAACTCAAAGATGGAGTGGATGTGGTTTTAGGTGGCGGCAAGCGTCAATTTTTGCCTAAAGATGCAGGCGGAGAGCGTACTGATGGGCGCAATCTAATTACCGAGATGCAAAAGACAGGCTACCGTGTGGTTTTTGATGAAAGCCAACTATCCCAAGTGCAACTGGCGAAAAATGAAAAATTATTGGGTTTATTTAATAACAGCCATTTAAATTATGACTTGGATCGAAGCAAGAAAAACTTGGCAGAGCCGAGTCTAAAGCAAATGACGCTGTCTGCTTTAGACATTTTGACACAAAATAAAAAAGGCTTTTTCCTTATGGTGGAGGGCGGGCGTATAGACCATGCGCTACATGACACCAATGCCAAACGTGCTTTACAAGACACGATTGCTTTAAATGATGCTTTAGAAGCAACTATTCAAAAACTTAAACAAAGTGATCCTGAACTTAAAAATACACTGATTGTAATCACGGCAGACCATGATCACACCCTAGTTTTAAATGGTTATGCCAAGCGCACAGGAAAATATATCGAAGGTAAGGAAACCAGTGTGCTTGGTCTAGTGAAAAACTATGACCAAGCGGGCTTTGCTCAAGATATTCATGGTCAACCTTATCCGATTATCGGTTTTGGTACTGGCAAAAAACGCCCTACTCAAAACCGTATGGATGACTTGGTGCTGAACTTAAAAGACAGTGATGTCTGTCATCCTGTACAAGGGCCAAAGGCACCGCAAGGTGAAAAATATAGTTTCACCTATCCTTTGGCTGAAACGGGTTGGTGTACGGGCACTGCTGCGGATGATTTCCAACAAGAAGCTGTGATTCAAACGGGCTATAAAGATAAAGAAACGCATGGCGGTGCAGATGTGTTTTTAGGTGCAATTGGTCAGGGAGCCGATCAGTTCTCAGGTAGCCTTGAAAATATTGAGGTCAATCACCTCATTCGTAAGATCACAGGCTTATAGCAGAGGGATATCCATGAAACCTATTTTAAAAACCATCCCATACATGATGCTTCTGCTTACAGCGTCGATTTCTTCAAATGCTTTGTATGCTGCTGATACCACACTTACACCGACGAAAAACGTTATATTCTTTTTAGGCGATGGCATGGGACCAACCATAGTGACGGCAAGTCGTATTTATGCTGTGGGAGAAAATGGCAAACTGGCCATGGATAGCATGAAGCACGCAGCACGGATTAAAACCTATTCTGAGGATGGTCAAACCACAGATAGCGCTCCCTCTATGGGCGCCTATATGACTGGGCAGAAAAATAAAAATGAAGTGATTGCGATGACAACAGGAACGGTTGCGGTCGAACCTGAAGATGGAAAATTGCCGAATGGCAAAAGCTTAGCGAAAGCCATCAACCGTTGTCCAGAACAGGGCAGCAGTATGGTCGCAGGGATGCCTGCGTTAAGTATTTTAGAAATGGCAAAAAAGCAGGGAAAAGCGGTTGGCGTAGTGACGACGACTGAACTCACCCATGCCACACCTGCGACAACCTATGCACATATTTGTCACCGTGATGCGCAATACGATATTGCGCTTCAAGCTGTTCCAAAAGGTAAAGCTTATAATCCAAACTTATTGGATGGCATTAATGTCCTTATGGGAGGTGGCTTAAATCACTGGACGCCTTATGATGCAGTCTCTAACCCCAAAGGGCGCTTGGATGGTCGTGATTTATTGGCAGAGTTTAAACAGCAGGGTTATCAAACCGTTTTAAGCCAAAGTGATTTGGCACAGACGGTCAATACTCAGAAAATTTTCGGCGTATTCTCGACACAATCGCATTTAAATTTTGATTTGGACCGACTCAAGAAGAATATAAAGACTGAACCGAGTCTGGCGGTGATGACCAGTAAAGCGATTGATGCACTGCAAGCACAGAGTCATGGACAAGGCTATTTCTTGATGGTTGAGGGTGGGCGTATTGACCATGCGCTACATGCCAATAATGCCAAACGGGCATTGCAGGAAACCAAGGCATTTAATGATGCAATTCAAACTGCACTGGATAAAGTGGACTTGAGCAATACCTTGGTTGTAGTGACGGCAGACCATGACCATGTGATGACCTTTAATGGTTATGCTGCACGAACGGGTCAAACGACGGAGACTAATCCAGGTATTTTGGGGCTGAGCTATGACTATAATATTGCAAAAGAGCAAAATGCTTACAGCAAAGTGCTGGCTGATGGCCAAGTACATAATCCATACCGCGATGTAAATGGGACAACAGGAACGACGCTCGTTTTTGGAAATGGTACGGGCAAGCGTTTAGATATTCGTGACAGTATTAGCAACGAGCAAGCCTTTGCTGACGACTATAAACAAGAAGTCGGGGTACAACTGGCGAAAAGCGAAACGCATGGCGGCGGAGATGTGATGCTGTTTGCTGAAGGAAAGAATTCAAATCTCTTCAAAGGCACACAAGAAAATACATGGGTATTTGAGCAATTGAAAAAGGCGTTTGGATTTTAATGGATACAAGATTAATACGGCCGTTCAAATTCAAAATGAAGTTCTTAGCATTGTCTTTCAGTTTGCTCAGTCCATGGGTATGGTCGGCCGATGAATATCGTATTGATTATCAGATTGAACGGTTGGATGCCAATGGGGTCACGACCATTCAAAAATACAGTGAGAAAATAATTCGAGATGCGCAAAATATTTGGATTGAACGTTTAAACACTCAAACGCATGCTGACGAAGCCCAGACACATGGCAACGCTCATGTGTCTGCCAAAACAGACACCCATGAGCATGCAAGTTTTGACCATGCAATTCAGTGGATGCAACGTAAAGATGTAGTCGGGCAAGCAAACGGAGAAAGTCCGTTTCAGCGTTTTTATATTTTGTCAGATGAAAAAATGCGGGTGCAATTGCAGGATGTCGATCAAGAAATGCTAGGGCTGAAAAACTGTTGGCGTTGTGAATATAGTTTGATTCAGCCTAATATTTTAAAGCGAGCACAATTGATTCAACGTGATCCGAAGTTAGCGCATTATCAAATACGCAGTGCTGGGCAAACGTTGAATATTATATGGAATGAACAGGATCAACTGGTTCAAAAATATGAATTGCTCAAACCGATCTCAGGCTATGCCAAAACCTTTACCGTGCGCAAAATTGGCCAATATGTTGCTACACCTTGGACGCAAACAGAAAAATACAGCGAACGTGACTATGCGGACTTTAGTGATTAGCCGATGAGTTTTTGACTTTTAATTTCGGCGTTACAACAGGAATATCCGTGATTTTTTGGGGAAAATAAGCGGTTAGGACTGTGCAGCTTGTACCGTTAAACCACTCCAACGCTTAAACGCGCGTCGAAAATTAGTGGCATCGTTAATTTGTAAATACTGAGAAATCTGTTCAGTTTTAAAACCATGCACACGATATAAAATGATGGCGGTATGCAAACGACTTTGATCGAGTTGCGCCTGAAAATGGGTCTGATGCTTTTTCAGTTTACGTTTTAAGGTGGCAGAACTCATTTGAAAATAATCAGCAGTTTGTTCGAGTTGAATATTATTTTGAATATTCTGCATGAAGTATTGATGCAAACTGAGCAAAAAACTCTGTTGAATATTTTGAGCTGTCATTTCTTTCAGCGCATGTTGATAACTGATTGCAGCTAAGGTCGAAGAGGCATTGGGAAGTTTTTCATGGACCAAGTCACGAGGCAGGCTCATCATGTTGATCGGGCGATTAAATTCTAAAGCACTGCCTAAATGCGTCCAATATTGTTCAATATAATCCGGTTCAGAAAAATTAAATTCGAATTTCCACGTTAACTTGGTTTGATACAGTTGACGGCTAAATGCTTGTATTGCACTCATTGCGCTTTCGATTAAAAAGCGATTTTCAAGCTTGTTTTCATCTAACCAATAAATATGAATATGGTTTTGGCTGTACATGAGTCGAGGGCATAACCACGGTGAAACAGACGCGGAAAATGTTAAATAACGGCTAAGCGCTTCATCGAAGGTCGATGCATACAGCATGGATTTAATGGCGTCATTAAAGGGGGTGGTTAGGCTGCGTTGACCGAATAAAAAACTGATGTCCTGATTGCGAAAACACTGCTCAGCATTTGTTAAAACCTGTTGTAACTGTTGCTGGCTAATCAGCTTTTGCCCTGAAAAGATATCTTCCAAGAAAATACCGCTACCACTGAGTAGGACGTGATGTTCGACTTCATGGCTGACTGCTAAATCAATTAAAATAGACAATTGATGATGCGCAGGAATGTAGCTGTAGTCGCATTCAAAGCTCATACGGTGACTCGCTTTGGTGAGTAGTATTGCTTCACTTGGAGCAATTGCTGATTTAAGGCACTCAAAAGTTGCTGAGCAGTTTGGTATTGCCCGACTGAACAGCAGGTCGTGAGTGCTTTTAAAGGAATGTGCACGGACAAATCACGTTGATAATAAGCACTGACCATAAGCATGCGCTCAAGTTGAGCTGCCATTTTTTCAGCCTGTTGTAGCTTCGTCTCTGGTAACAGCATAATAAAACGATCTCCTGCGAAGCGGCAGAGCAGGTCTTGTGGTCGTAAGTTTAAGCTAATCAATTGTGAAACATGCTGTAAAATAGATGTGCCTTCATCAAAACCATGTGTTTGATTAATCTGATTAAAATTATGCATATCTAACAATATGACGGACATGTCGCTGGGTTCATGCAAGTTTTGCTCAATTGCAGCTTTGAGCTGTGTTTTAAAGTAATGAGCATCGGCCAAAGGGGTGAGTGCATCGAATAAACGATGATCCCGATAAATACGTTCTCGTTTTTGCATGTGTTTAGAAATCGCCAGTTCTTCTTGATGCCAAAAATAAATCCCGATGGTAAATAGGCACAGTCCAATTGGAAAAGGAATGGACTCAAGCCATGCATCCCACATGATTTCTTTAGGTAGGCGAATAAACTCATCTAAGCTGTCCATCCACATATGGAAAAAAATAAAACACAGTCCATAAAAGATATAGTTAGTTACACGGCCCAAAGGACGGCTTTTAATAATAAAGAAAATCCAAATACCAATAAAAACAGTTGCGCCCCCTTCACCTAAAATATCGACCCAGTTCCATTCAGCAAACGACTTGCTCTGCCCAAGTAAGATAAACAACCAGAGAGATAAGCTACAGGCAGTCGCTACACATAACAAAGGCCAGCGGTAGTAAGCAAAGTATTTAGGCATAGCATTTTTTGAAATGATTTATTTTCGCCCAAGCTAAACAGATTTAGATGACAGTTTGATGGCAAAGGCTAGAGTCAAAATAGATCAGTGTATTTTTGCTTTTTGAGAATAAAAATGCTGAAAAACCCTATCTTTGTGGTGAATATGCATCATTCTGTATGCTCAGAATTTTCTCTATACAGATCAAATTAGCTCACTTTTTGCCGAAAATGACCAAAAACAAATAAAAAGGGCAGATCGTAAAAGGCACTGTCACATCATGTTCACATTCAATTTCTATTGTGCGTTCAAACCATGCCACTTTGGCTTGAGGGGAAGAACATAATGCAAAATAATCAGAGCCGTTTCATGAAACATAAGCGTGCGGGTTTTCAGCTCAGCACACTGGTCCTGTCAATGCTGAGCATGACGCATCTACATGCCGAAGATAACACGGTGGAATATGTACAGGTCATTGGCCAAGCTGCAAGTATGGATAAAGCACTCAAAGAACAAAAACGTGCCGACCAAATCAGCAGTGTGGTACATGCCGATGGCATCGGACAATTACCCGATGACAATGCTGCAGAAGCTTTGCAACGGATATCGGGTGTATCTACAGAGCGTGACCAAGGCGAAGGACGTTTTGTTTCGGTTCGTGGTTTAGGCGCTGACTTAAATGCAGTGACCATCAATGGTACTTTGGTTCCCGCGCCTGAAAGCGATCGCCGTGGCGTGGCATTGGATGTCTTACCTTCAGAGCTGGTGCAGTTTTTGGCTGTGGTGAAAACGCTAACACCAGATATGGATGCCAACTCATTAGGCGGTACGGTGCAGGTTGAAAGTTTATCGGCTTTTGACCATGGCGGTTTGTTTTATACGGGAACGGTTGAAGGTGGTTATGATGAAAAACGGGAAAAATATAGCCCTAAAGCATCTGGTGCCATCAGTAACCGTTTCAGTGTTGGTGAGGGGCAAGACAACCTTGGGGTGGCGTTGGCACTGAGTTATCAAAACCGAAAATTTGGCTCGGACAATGTTGAAACGGGTGGGGCTTGGGATGGTGACGCACTTGAAGAAACCGCAATGCGTCAATATGACATCGAGCGTGAGCGTATTGGTGCGGGACTGAATTTTGATTACCGCCCCAATGACACAGGCGAATACTATTTAAGAACTTTATATAGCCGATTTAAAGATACCGAATCGCGTCAAGAAGTTTCAGTTGAATTTGCCAATCCACAACTTGCAGGGCAAAGTGGAGATGCAGAAGTCACTCGCTCATTAAAAAGTCGTGTTGAAACACAAGAAATTCAGTCTTTTGTTTTAGGCGGCAAGCAAGGTTTTGGTACTTGGACGGTGGAAGGTCAGCTCGGTTATAGCGAAGCATCGGAGGAAAACCCAGGCGGTATTTCGGGGGCGAAATATAAAGCTGAGTTTAGTAATGTTGGCTTTAGCAGTACCCAAAAGCCAGTTGTAACAGCAGATCAAGATTTTTATGATGCTGCCAACTATGAGCTAGATTCGGTGTCGTGGGAAAAGTCTAAAACCACCGATAAAGAATACAATGGTAAATTAGACTTTCTAAAAGACTATATGCTGGGGAATTATGCGGCTGCATTGAAGTTCGGCGGCAAAATTAGTCAACGTGAAAAAACCAACAATACCGATGAATGGAAATATAAAGACCTCAGTACGTCAAGTTCAGATTTCAATTCAAACAGCCATTATGAACTGGGACAGTTTGGTCCAAGCATCAATGAGAAGGCTATTCAGGATAAAATAAACGGGCTAAATGCTGCTGACTATGTGGTTGCGGATGGCTCGATCATTAATGACTTTAAGTCAAATGAAGACATACAAGCGGCTTATGTCATGAATACGATTGATTTTGATCAACTGCGTGTGATTGCTGGCTTACGTTATGAAAATACCAACTTTGAAGCACGTGGTTTTGAGTTTAATGATGATGTGATCACTGTGACCAAATATGAAAATGACTATGATCATTGGTTGCCAAGCTTACATTTGCGTTATCAATTGGCGGACAATACCTACCTGCGTGCGGCATGGACCAATAGTATCGTGCGTCCGAACTTTGCGCAAAGTGCACCAGGTGTTTACATAGATGGTGATGAGGCTGAGTTTGGTAACCCAATGTTGAAGCCTTTGGAGTCTTCTAACTTTGATTTGGGTGTAGAAAAGTATTTTGGCAAAGCCAGTATGGTGAGTTTTTATAGCTTCTATAAAGATATCGACAATTTTATCTATAACACCAATATTGCAGGGACGGGGCAGTGGGCTGACTTTGATGAAGCTGTGACCTATAAAAATGGTCAAAGTGCCAAACTCTATGGAATGGAGTTTGCCTATTCACAAAAATTTGACCACTTAGGAGCACCATGGAACGGGTTCTTGTTGGGTTTAAATACCACCTTTAGTAAGTCAGAGGCGGATATTGATTCGATGAAAGATGGAGAGCTTTTGAGTCGTCGTATTCATTTGCCAAATCAGTCGGATGTGGTGGCGAATGCGATGCTTGGCTGGGAGAATGAACGTTTTGGTGTACGACTTTCAGCAAATTATAAATCGAGTTATCTGTATGAACTTGGTGACATTGATACGCCTGAAAAAGATATTTATACCGATGACCAAATCTTCCTTGATTTTAGTAGTCATGTGAACTTATCTAAAAACTTACAGCTCAAGTTTGATGTACAAAACATCACCTATGAGCATTATTACAACTATGCAGGTTCTAAGGCTTATAACGCGCAATACGAAGAATATGGCCCAGCTTACAAACTGGCACTGACCTATACCCATTTTTAAGTCGAATTAAATTTAGTACTCAGGTGTGCTCAACAAAAGCAGACCTGAGGTTCCTTGCCCAATTTTGAGTATCTCTATGAAATTTTCATCTTTTAAATTGTCTGCTTTAAGCAGTTGCTTGCTGTTATTGAGTGCATGCAGTCAGCACAGTGTGCCTCAAGCTCCGCAAAGTAGCCAGTTGTTAAGCTCGGTTGAAATACCAATAGATCAGCCTATGGAAGCGAAGTTGCAATTACGTGAAGTCGACATGAATGGGGCGAAAACTGAGGATGTGCAATGGTTAACCTTGAGTGCATGGCCTGAAGTTGCCGCACTGTTGAGCAGTAAAAATAAAGGGCTACAAATCTTAGATGATCAACAAAATGTACTACATCAAATTCAAGGTCAGTTTGGGCGTTTTGATTATCGGATTGGTTCGGAGCGTTTATTGATTGCTGCGTCGAATTTGCAACAACAGCAAATTCAATTGATGAGCATGAACTTAAAAAATAAAGCATGGGACAAACCTAGTTTTATTCCAAAGCGTTCATTTAAGTCTGAAGATGTTTGCCTATATACCGATGCTCAAGGGCTGAGTTTTGCTTTTTTAGTAGGTGAAGAGGGGCTTGGTGAACAATGGTTGGTGGCTCAGCATGAGAAGGCTTTGGTTCAACCACAGCTGGTACGCCGTCTCAGTTTTCCACCTGCTAGTAGTGTATGCAAAGTGAATGATGCCACAGCAGAGCTGTTTATTAATGAAGCGAATGTTGGCGTTTGGGCATATCCAGCCCATTCTGAAGCAGACATGGTGCGTCAGGCGGTGGATCTCGTGCAACCCTTTGGTTCGATTCAAGGTTCACCCTCTGCAATTGCAATTGTAAATGATCATGTCGCTGTACTCGATGCAGAAAAACCTTTGCTTTATCGTTATCAAAAGCAAGATAAGCAATGGAAAGTACAGCCGCCTTTACAACTAGACACTGTGAAAGAAGCAGAGACTTTGAGTGTTCAAGGTAATTTAACTGATAAATCCTTGCTGATTTTAGATGATAAAACCGTGAAAGTGACAGATGTGGAATGGGAAACTCAAACTCAGACCAAAGCTCAAAATATCATCACTATTCCAGCAGAAGTGCAGACGGAGGGTGTGCCAAGTACAGGTGACGCGGCTGATGATCCTGCGATTTGGCATAACGCTGCACAGCCGAGTCAGTCCCGTATTTTAGCGACAGATAAACAAGGTGGTCTACAGGTTAACGACTTACAGGGCAAAACTGTGCAGTACTTGCCAGTAGGGCGATTGAATAATGTCGATGTACGCCACGGTTTTAAATGGGGCAATCAGAAAGTCGATTTGGCGGTGGCATCGAACCGAGATCATAACAGCCTGCATCTCTTTGCGATTCAACCCAAAACGGGCAAGGTTTCTGTGCTTGGCGAGTTAGCAACCACATTGGATGATATCTATGGCATTTGCATGTACCGCGATGCTCAAGGGGAAATCTATGCCATTCCCAACGATAAAAACGGGACTTTTGTTCAATACCACATCACGGCTGCACAGCAAAAATTACGGGCTGAAGAAGTACAACGTTTTTCCGTGAAAACCCAACCCGAAGGCTGTGTCGTAGACGATGCCACAGGGCGTATTTTCTTGGGTGAAGAAGATGTCGCGGTGTGGGTAAAAGATCTCAACCCAAAAACTCAGCTTCCTATGCAGCAGGTGATTGGTGTAGGAGAGGTGATGCATGATGACATTGAGGGGATGGGACTTTATCACGGCAAAAACCAAAGTTATTTGGTGGTTTCAAGCCAAGGCAATGACAGCTTTGTGGTGCTTGATGCCGCTGCACCTTATACGGTTCGTGGCGCATTTCGTATCGGCATCAATACCGACAAAGGCATTGACGCTGTGTCTGAAACAGATGGACTAGATGTGAGTTCCCTAAATTTTGGTGGCAAATGGAAGCAAGGCATGTTGGTGGTGCAAGACGGACGTAAACGTATGCCTGAAACCAATCAGAACTTTAAATATGTGCCGTGGGAAAAAATCGCTCAAGCCCTGCATTTGGACTAAATAGCGCTTTAGTACCTGAGTTAATACATGGGCTGCTAAAGAATCACAGCCCATTTAAAAAATATATATGTACTGCACCATGCAGTAAAAAAATTGGAGTGCGTTATGCAAGCAACAATGGATCAAATGTCGGTTTGGATGTTGATTAGCCATGCCAGTGTGTTGGTAAAAGTAGTGATGTTGATTTTGGTTTTATCCTCAGTCGTAAGTTGGTATTTAATCGTGCGTCACGGCATGTTACTTCGTGGACAAGAGCAGCTTTGGAACCGTTTTTTAAAGAATTTTAGACAGCAAAAAGATCTCAATCTTTTACAGCAAGATTACCAACAGCCTGAACAACAAAAAGGCGTTGTCAGCATTTTTCAACATGGTGTGGATGAATACCATCAATTGATCAAAGATGAGCAACTCACCACAAGTGATGTGATTGATGGAGTAGAACGTCGTTTACTCAGCAGTATCAGTGAAGAAGAAGAAAAGCTTCAGCAAAATCTGACCTTTCTCGCAACAGTCGGTTCAGTCAGCCCTTATATAGGCTTATTTGGAACAGTCTGGGGCATTATGAATGCGTTTATTGGACTGTCTGCCGTTGAACAGGCAACCCTCAATACAGTTGCACCAGGGATTGCAGAAGCGCTGATTGCGACAGCCATTGGTTTATTTGCCGCTATTCCTGCGGTCGTGGCGTATAACCGTTTTTCGGCACGTGCTGACAAGCTTTCTAGTCGTTATTACGGTTTTGCCAATGAGTTGCAAACGCGTATTTATCGTTTGTTGGGGCACACTGAGCGCACTTCGCGTTAAGGAGTAAGAACCATGATTAAGCGTCCTCAAAAATTAAAACCCAATGCTGAAATGAATGTGGTTCCTTATATTGATGTCATGTTGGTGTTGTTGGTAATTTTTATGGTGACTGCACCAATGTTGACGCAAGGCATTCAAATTGATTTGCCTAAAGTGGATGCCAATGTCATGCCCGCGTCACAACAGCAGCGTATTGTAACCTTATCTATTCAAGCCAATGGCCAGTATTACTGGAATATTGGATCAGAAGTGAATACCGAGAAAGTTACGGATCAGGCCATTGATTTAGCCACTATGCAACAAAAGCTCGTTCCGATTATTCAAAAAGATAAAAGCTTACAGTTTTATGTACGTGCCGATCAGGATGCTGATTATCAACTGGTTGCACAGGCCATAGCATCCTTGCAAAAAAGTGGGGTAACGAACTTGGGGCTAGTGACAGAGGAACCACAATCATGATGGCAACCGTTTCCAAAATTAGGTTTTGTGATCAAGGTCTAGCACTTTCGGTCACGGCTGGATTGCATATTGCGCTAATTGCATGGTTATGTACGGTTGAGATGCATGAAACATTGGCGGAACCCAAGCCGAAAACCATTCAATTACAATTTGTGCAAATACCCCCTCCAGCCAAACAACAACCTGAACCTAAAAAGCCTGAACCGATAGTCGAAGAAAAACCGTTACATGAGCCTGTCAAAAAACAGCTTGAGAAACCTGCTGAAGTCCAACCGAAAACCACCAAGAAGTTTGTAGAGTCACAGAGCAACAAAATTGTACCTACAGCGGCTAAACCGACACAGCAAGTCGTGATGGAAAAGCAAACGGCAACAGCGGAATTTCAGAAAACAGTAGATACGCAGTCTAAAGCGGATATACCAACTCAGACGAAGACCCAGAAATCAGTAGAACCTAAAGCACAAACTCATCCTGAATCATTTGATGTTAAAAATTATCAACCTGTTTCAAAAATAGCACCAGCTTACCCAGAACAAGCTTTGGATCGTAAGCTGGAGGGGGATTGTACGGTGGTGTATAGCGTGAACGAAAAAGGGCGGGTAGAAAACCCGAAGGCACAAGGCGACTGCCATCCGATGTTTGTACGACCTTCGATTCAGGCTGCACTCACTTTTAAATATCAGCCTCGTCTAGTCGATGGCAAACCAACTAGCGTGTTGAATGTTAAAAATACTTTTCAATATCGTATTGAAAGTTAATTTTATATCGCCTAAGTTCAACTTGAGAACATGTTTTAAATAGTTGGCAAAATGGTCTGAATAGCAGTGAATTTCTTTAAAACTTAGACTTTGGCTAAAACCATTGGGTAGAACCACGCTAAATGCTGGTTGGTCTTGAAATGTTGTGCGGCATAAAGGCAGAATTCACTGACCGAGCCTGACAGGAGTGATTCATCGAGCTGATAATTTTTTAATTGTTTTGGATAACTTTTTTCCCATAACTTATTGTTCATGCTTTATTCCTTTGTTTTGCATGTATTTAAAAATAAAAAGCTGAACTTTCTTAAAAAGTTCAGCGGAATGATTTAAAGCATCACTTCAATATTGCTGAGTGGAAATGCAACACAGCTATAAATCCAGCCAAATTGGCGGTCTGAGCGGCGTAAGTGCGCCTCGTCGGGAGTAAAGACTTCACCTGAAATCAGTTTGATCCGACACAGACTGCATTCGCCTGAGCGACAGGCATTTTCGACAAAGAAACCATGTCGTTCTAGACTGTTCAGTAAAGGCTCACCAACCGTGGTAGTAAACTGTCCTTTGCCTCTTACTGTGACTGTCACTTCTTGATTTAATGCAATGTCCGACGTCCAAGTTGACTGTGTGTTTGGGGCTTTGGGGGCACCATTGGCTTCAACACGAATACGTCGAGCAGGAACTTCTAACTCAGCCAAAAGTTGTTGGCAACTTTGGTTAAATGGCGTTGGGCCACAGATGTAGAACATCTTTTGTTTCGGCTCTGTACCTAATAATTCGCTCAAGCGCTCTGCACTTAATCTTCCTGTTTGACCTTGATAGTCTGCTGTCGGACGAGTGATATATTCGGTTAAAGTGAAATGAGCATACTGTTTGGCCAGTGCTCTGAGCTCTTCGGCATAAATCACATCATCTTCAAAGCTATTGACATAAATCAGGTGGAATCGCTGTTGAAGATTTTGTTCAAGTAGATTTAAAAGCATACTGCACGCTGGCACACTCCCAGAGCCACCTGCCAAAAACACCAGATCATCACCATGAAACAGCGGATTGTGGTGAAAGTTCCCCATTGGACCACTACTTTGCAAGGTTTGTCCTACCGATAGTTGATCGACCAAATAGTGTGAAACAAAGCCCGCATCTGCTTTTTTGATGGTGAGATCATAGTAGTCTGCTTGGGTTGGCGAAGATGCAATTGCATAGGGACGAGCTGTGTAAGTACCTGCCACAGTGACAAATAGATTGATGTATTGACCTGCTTGAAATGCTGGCAAGGCTTCACCATGCTGAGAGGCTAGGCGGATGGTTTTAGTCGTTGGCGTTTCTTCAATAATCGCCTGAACAATCAAATCAATACGCTTGGGATGCAGCGAGTGCATTATCCGTTGCACTTGGCCTTTATATTCAGAAAAGTCTGTACCATTTTGTTCTAGTTCAGATTTGGCTTGAATAATTTCCTGATAGCCTGTGACTGCATTTAAAATATGTAGATCAGACATTGCTTAGCTCCTGTTGTGCCATTTTGTCGAGTTGACGCACCACGGCTTTGGCTGTAGATACTCCTGCAGCATAAGTCGGTTGGAATCCGCCCATCGTGGTCCACGCACTGGCAAAATAAAGCCCTTGTAAATGGTTCAATCGGTCTCGGATAAAACTGGTGTCTTCGCGTGTTTGCTTATAGCCGTAAATTGCACCGCCTGGAGTATTCAAATAGCGCATCATGGTGAGTGGTGTCGCGACTTCAACTTCCTGAATGTGTTGACGTAGGTTCGGATAGACCTGTTCAATCAGATCAATTAATTCATCCGCAAAACGATATTTGGTTTTGGCATAGTCTTCGGCTTTCACATTTTTCCAGACATCAGCATATTGCAAGCACACCAACACCACCTGACTTTTGCCTTCTGGAGCAGCTTGTGGATCATCGTAGTTATAGCAGGTCAGCATTCCTGAAACAGGGCTATCAAAACTTTCCATATTGTCATGGGTTTTTTCCCAGTCCATGGTCGAGGAAATAAAGGTTGATGCTGCATTGATCTTTAAGTGTGCTGGGGTGCAATCTAGACCCAAATAAATGACAAAGGCAGATGTTCCCATCCGCCGAGATTTGAAGTCTTGCTGAATTTTTGTAGGGAGGGGATCATCTAATAATTCGTTAAATGTGAGTAAAGGACTAGCATTGGAAATCACGGCTTTACAGTTGATCAAGCGCCCATCTTCAAGCCTAACCCCAATGATGGCATGATCCTGAGTGATGATCTTTTCCACACCGCAGTTGAATTGTGCTTCACCGCCTGACTCTAAGAATGATTCCAACAGCGCGTTGGACATGGTTTGCGATCCTCCTTTGATATGCCATGGCTTAAACATCGCATAGGCATATAACATATTGGCGAGATCACTAAATAAGAGATTTTTGGGTGGAATGCCGGAATAAAACCAATAGGTCGCCAAAATACTGATTAGAGTTTCATCGGTGAAAAACTCATGCAATACATCGTGGGCAGAACGTAGACCATAGCGTTTAAAATATGGACAGAGTTGATCAATGAGCAGTGGATCATTGCTTTTTTGTGCTTTAGGCAGGGTTGTAAAACCTTCTAAAGTGACTTTTTCACAGGCCAACATAAATTGTTCAAGTTGATCTGCCTCAGCAGGATACTGTGCTTGTAGCAACTTACGAATCCCTGACCAGCTTGCGGGTAAGGTGATATCGACCTGATTGGGAACAGCGAGTCGATAAAGTTCGTGCTCTTGTACAAATTCGACTTTATCCATCACACCGAGCTGGTCGAATAACTGCCGCATGATAAATGGGCGCTCTTCTGTGCCTAAACCACTTAGTTGATGCAATGCCACTTCAAATTCAAAATCACCACGGACAAACGAGGTGGCACAGCCACCGGGTATGTTATGACGTTCGACCAGTAAGGTTTTTTTGCCTGCCTTTTGTGCTGTGACGGCTGCAGTTAAGCCTGCGTTGCCAGAGCCAATGACTACGACATCATAGTTTTGCATTTTAAACTCCAATCTTAACATTGGTAAGATTTGATTGAAAAAAATTAGAACGGGTTGATTTTTTCTAGCGCTTTATTGAGTTTCAGCGAATTGAATCGGGTGTAAGTTTTCAAATTGCGGTGATGCTTTAGACATACGGCTTTGCACCATGGTTAAAATATCTTGTCCATTTAAAATAGCTGATTGCAACATCACAGTATGGTCTAGGGCTTGAGCCACATTATGGTCTCGACTATAGAGTAGACTACGTTTAATGCCTTGCATGGCTACAGGTGGCTTTACAGCAATATTTTTTGCAATGCTAAAAGAATGTTCCAATAGTGCTTCTGGTGTTTCTAAAATTTTAACCGCTAGTCCGAGACGGTACGCATCTTCAGCGAGCAATGTGTCTCCCGTGAAAGCAAGATAGCGGGCAAGATTGAAGGGAATTTGATGGGGTATACGTTGTAATACGCCAATATCCGCCATCATCCCAATATTGGTTTCTTCAATACGAAACTTGGCCTGTGGAGTCACAAAACAAAAATCACATGCTGCAATTAAATCAAAACCAGCTCCGACACAACTGCCATGTACTGCTGCAATTACAGGGAATCTAACTTTTTCAAGGCAAGTCAATGCGTCTTGCATCAGAGCTAAGCTTTGCATGATGCTTTCACGTGCTACAGCATTTTGTGCATGAAATTCGGCCTGATTACTAAACATGCTCAGATCAAGACCTCCACAAAATACTTTACCTTGAGCCGAGATAATCAACGCTCGGATCTGTCCAGATTTATGCAATTGTTGAATCACTTGAGGAAATTCACGCCAGAAAGACAAATTTAAGCTATTTGCTTTTTCAGGGCGGGAAAGTTGTATATGCGCAATCTGAGCCTGAATACTCAGTTGAAAGCACTCATAATTTTGATTCATCACTCTGTCCTTAAGATGTTTAAAAAATACTCTAAACCTTAATCTTTACAGTGTAAAGATTAATTTAAATGGTGCATTTAAATTTATGCTAGGATAAATGGCAGAAGAATATTGATTTTTACTCAGCACTTTATGAACAAATCCGTCAAAAGAAAAAATTACCATGTTGGTAATCTTGAATCCCAACTCATTGATCAAGCAAAGAAAATGCTTGAAGAAGTCGGACCTGATAAGTTGTCTATTCGGGCTATTTCTGAACAAGTGGGTGTGAGTGCAACGGCTGTTTATCATCACTTTGCCAATAAGGATGAACTATTGAGTCATCTTGCCGCACAAGGCTTTGCTCAGCTAGAAACTGTTTTGGGACAATGTCAGCAAGGGATAGACAAGAAAAATAAGATGCAGGTGATTAGTCGGCAGTACATGTTATTTGCTTTTGAACATCCTGCCATGTATCAGTTAATGTTTGGTTCTCAATTGGCACATAGTGAAATGAATCCTACTCTTTCTACGGCACGAAAAAATGCTTATGCTGTGGTGGAGCAGTGTGTAGCGGATGTGCTTGAAAAAGATATTCAGTCCAAAGAAGTTCGTTCTGCTGCGCTGGCTGCATGGTCTTTTGCACACGGACTCGCGTCATTGATGATTCATAATGTTTTTGAGTTACCAGAACATATTTCTAAAGATGCTGTAATTGAAAAAGCACTTTTAGGGTTTAATCAATTGGTGAAGGTGCATTTAGATTTTGAGTAAAAGGATATATCGCATTTCTTTTGTGATTGAATAACGTAAATCTTCATGTTTGTGATTTAATTTTATGGCTAGATCGTGGAAATGCTTTTAGAGGCTTAAAATGCAGCATTCTGTTGAATGCATGAAACATTTTAAGCTCTAATCATACGTTTATATAACGGTTAAACTTTTGATGCTGCCTCAATAATTACTTTTGCAACTTCAGCTGCTTGTGACAAATGTGGAACATGACTTGCCTTCAAGGTGGTGATATTGGCTGACATTCTTTCAGCCATTTTCTTTTGTAGCTCAGGTTGCAACATATAGTCATCTTCACTAATGATATAAGTGGATGGTTTTACTTTCCACGCGGCAGCATTTACTTTTTCTTCAAAGTTTCTTGCCCGAATTGGGGTTTGTGTTGCATACATCAATTGGGTTTGAACAGAGTCATTAAGATCTTGTGCAAGATGTTGTTCAATACCTTCAAGGCTCAAAGTTAAAAAGCCATCTTGGTCACTGACTAAATGAGCAAAGCCTGATGGTGCAGGAAGGCCTTGTCCTAAGTTGACGACTGACTCACCTACGGCGGGTGCAAAAGCGGCGACATAAACCAAAGATTTTACCGACTCATGTTGTCCTGCTTCAGTTACCACCATGCCTCCCCAAGAATGACCGACAAGAACAACGGGGCTTCCAATTCTATTAAGTACACGTTGGGTTGCGAGTACATCATCATCCAATGAGCTTAAGGGGTTTTGTACTGCAATTGTGTTGAATCCTTCAGCTTGCAAAAGTTGAATAACAGGATTCCATGTTGAACCATCTGCAAATGCCCCATGTACTAATACGATAGTCGGTTTGTTTTGCGTGTCTGTGTGATGTTGATGATTTTGCATAGCGAATCTCTTGATCTGAGTTTTGTTAATGAGCTCACTATACATAGGAAATAATTTGAGATAAATTATCTAAAAATATCAACATTAGATATAAAAAGATTCAAATGGATAGATTCTCTTGTATGCAGGTGTTTGTTAAAGCGGTGGAGTTGGGCTCAATTTCTGCTGCTGCTGTCGAGCTAGATCTATCTTCTCAGGTGGCTGGGAAGCATATTAGATTCCTTGAGCAAGCATTGGAAATTAAATTGTTGAATCGGACGACTCGTCAACAAAGTTTGACCGATGCAGGTCGGATTTATTATGAAAAAGCCAAACATATTTTGGCAGAAATGGAAGAGGCTGAAGTTTTTTTGGCTGAAACACGTTCAACACCTAGAGGAAAATTGCGCATTAGTGCTCCTGTAACCTTTGGTAATCATGCATTAGCACCTGCAATTACTGAATTTTTAAAGAGATATCCAGAAGTCTCTGTAGAATTGAATCTCAGCAATCGTAAAATCGATTTGGTTGAGGAGGGCTACGATATTATTTTTCGTTCGGGTGAATTACAGGATAGTGGTTTATTGTCGCGTGGTTTAGCCCCTTATAAGTTAGTTTTATGTGCCTCTCCAGAATATATTCGTAATAGTCCTCTTTTAGAGACTCCAGATAATTTAAAACATCATGAATGTTTAGTCTTTACACATTCTATTTTGCGAACGCAGTGGTCATTTAAAGGCCCTGATGGTATCA
This sequence comes from Acinetobacter entericus, assembly GCF_026168575.1. Taxonomy (NCBI): domain Bacteria; kingdom Pseudomonadati; phylum Pseudomonadota; class Gammaproteobacteria; order Moraxellales; family Moraxellaceae; genus Acinetobacter; species Acinetobacter entericus. The sequence goes on along the minus strand of NZ_JAPEQW010000007.1, from coordinate 128,271 downwards.
GCTCAGCATTGATTACTGGAAGATTTTGGACCAATAGTGGTGAAGCCTTACGTGCGGCTGCGATTGCAGGGCAAGGTTTACTTTTACAGCCCTATGAGTTGGTTGCGGATGATTTGGCAAGTGGACGTTTAATTCGAGTGCTGAACGAGTATGAGCCTGTTGTGGGTTCACTACATATTTTATATTCACGTGACCGTAGGATGACGCCTAAATTAAAAAGTTTCATTGATTTTATTGTGCTTAAATTTGGAATCTAAACTTTTGTTATAAATAAGAAAAACTGAAAGCGAATAGTGAAATGAAGGGAAATATTTTCCCCTTCATTTCAGCAATATTTATTGTTCAACTGTTTCAATCAAAGGGACAGCATCTAGTTTTGGCATTGTGCGCTGCCAAGCTGAACCATAACGGGTATATTGAGAGGGAACCGTAATTGCAGTTTTTAGATCGTCTGCTGCTGTACGTGCCCAGAACGGGTCTTTTAACATCTCACGGCCAACCAGAACAATATCAGCACGACCATTTTGTAGAATCTCTTCAGCTTGACGACCCGTTTCAATTAAACCTACCGCACCTGTCTTGATCTTGAGTTCTTTACGCAATAATTCAGCCGCAGGCACTTGATAATTCGGGTAAGTATTGACTGGAACCATCGCAATACCACCTGATGAACAATCAATTAAATCAATATCTTGTTCCTTCATCCATTGCGCATAGATCAGAAAATCTTGAGGTGTATTGCCACCTTCAACATAGTCTGTTGAAGAAATTCGTAAGAATAATGGACCATCCCATTCACTGCGAACAGCATCAATCACTTCTCGAACGATACGGTAGCGGTTTTCATGGCTACCACCGTAAAGATCAGTACGTTTATTTGCAAGTGGTGATAAAAATTCATTGAGCAAATAACCATGTGCGCAGTGAATTTCAATCACATCAAAGCCCACTTTTTTTGCTCTCGCTGCACCTAAACGAAAGGCTTCAACCACTTCTTTGATTTGTTCAATACTCATTTCATGTGGAACACGAGATTCTGGAGTAAACGGAATTGCAGAAGGGGCAATTGAGGGTAAATCAATCCCCAGTTGACGACCTGCATGACCGAGTTGCGCACCTGCTTTAGCACCAAAGTGGTGAATCACATCGACCACCCGAGCCAAACTGTCAATATGGCTATCCTTCCAGATGCCTAAATCGCCAGGACCGATCGGGCCATTGGGCAGTACAGAAGCAGTTTCTAGCATGATTAGCCCTGCGCCACCTAAAGCACGTGCGCCATAATGTACGATATGAAAATCAGTGCTATGCCCGTCAGATGTAGCAGAGTGCATACACATTGGAGACATGGCAATACGGTTTTTAAATTCAGTGTTGCGAATGGTAATCGGTTGGAATAACAGTGCGGACATCGTCCTCTCCAAGAATCAGTTTTACTTTGATGAGGTGATGATACATACTGTTTTTTAGTGTTTATACGCTAAAAAAATTCCTATACTTACCAAAAGGTAACTGTAAGCTGCTATGAAAAAACTGCGTAATTATGATTCTGCTCCGGGGTGTTCGATGGAAGCAGCACTGCATATTTTGGGTGGAAAGTGGAAGGGTGTAATTTTATTTCATCTGTTTAAGGATGGGACTTTACGCTTTAGCGAGTTGCAGCGTCATTTGGTGAGTATTAATCAGCGCTTACTGACCAAACAATTACGTGAACTTGAAGAAGATGGGTTAGTGATCCGCCACGTTTATCCTGTAGTCCCTCCAAAAGTTGAATATTCATTAAGTGATGAAGGGAAAGAATTACAGCATTTAATTATGGAACTGAGTCTTTGGGGCAGAAAATGGCTAGAAAGGCGAGGGATGAAAACAGCGATTGATGAAGATTTGGATGCGCTAAAAGAGATGTTTGCCAAGACTGAAGCTTTGGATGAATTGGGTGAGTAAACACAGGCTTTGATGACGGTTTGAACAAGCATATTTGAGCCAGTATGATTCAATATTCAATTCCTAGTTTTTTTAATTTTGAAATCAGTGTCGTTGGATTAATGCCTAACTGTTTAGCTGCGCCATCATCACCAAAAATTTTACCTTCACATTGTTTGATTGCCAGTTGGAAGTTTGTCATTTCTAACTGTTTGAGCTGTTGTATTGACAGGACTTGCTCAATTGCTACGGCTTGATTGTGCTGTACGGTCTGAGATGGTTCTTGTTCAAGCAAATATTGGAAAGAAACAGCCCCGTGTTTGGCAGTGATTAATGCACGTTCCAATACATTCTGTAATTCACGAATATTACCCGGCCAGTCATAGCGTTGCAGTTCGAGGATATGTTTTTGTGAAAAAGGTAAATAAGGCACTTTACGATTCTCACTGATCAATTTGGTAAAGTGCGAGACGAGTAAAGGAATGTCCTGTTTACGTTCACGTAATGCAGGAGAATGAATCGGGAATACATTCAGACGGAAATATAAGTCTTCACGGAAGTTTTTAAGCTTCACTTCTTCTTTTAATTTTCGATTGGTGGCAGCAATAATCCTGACATCAACGTGTCGTGTTTTCTCTTCTCCAATTCTTTCAAAAGTCCCTTCCTGCAAGACTCTGAGCAATTTACTTTGTAATTCGAGTGGAATTTCGCCAATCTCATCTAAAAATAAAGTTCCTTGATCGGCGAGTTCAAAGCGTCCAGCCCGATCACGAACTGCGCCTGTAAAAGCCCCTTTCACATGTCCGAAAAATTCACTTTCAAATAATTCAGAGGGGATTGCCGCACAGTTCACACGAATCAGTGGGTGCTGTTTACGGTGACTGGACTGATGAATGGCGCGTGCAATCAGCTCTTTCCCTGTTCCTGATTCTCCGTAAATAATGACATTGGCATCAGTAGGTGCGACCACTTTTATTTTTTCAATAATTTGTAGAATAGCAGGGCTATTACCTACAATTTCATGATATTGATTTTCTTGTAAAATTTCTTCTTGTAGATATTCATTTTGTTGCTCTAAGCGGCTTTTTAAATCTTGTAATTCTTCTAACGCATGGGTAAGCTGTTTTTCAGTATTTAAACGTTCAGTAATATCTCGGAAAACCACCACAGCTCCAATGATTTCACTGTCACGGATAATCGGCGTACTGGTAAATTCGACTGGAAAATAGCTGCCATCGCGTCGCCAGAAAACCTCTTGGATGCCTTCATGAACAATACCATCGTGCACCGCAGCATAAATTGGACAATCTTCAACAGGGTAGTGTGTTCCATTTTCATGGGTATGATGATGAACTTTATGAATATTTTTACCAAGAACAGCTTCGGGTTGTAAGCCAAGCATTTTTGCACCGACAGGATTAATAAAGGTACATAGTCCTTGCTTGTTAATACTGTAAATACCATCACCAACGGAACTGAGTAATAAATGTTTGCCTGTATCTGAGTCAATAAACAGCTCTTGTAAGGCTTGCCATTCTTTTAGTCCTGCACGAATGACCTTGTCTGCATTTTTATTCAATTGGCGTAATTCTAGATCTTTGACATCGACCAATGACCAAATGAGTAGATTTTTATTTTTATAAGGCAGACGAATAGCGGTGACATCGAGTTGTATTTTTTCATTTTCTTTATCAAAAGCATATAGCTCATTGTTCCAAGCATAACCCTTGCTGAGTGCTTCATCTGTAAACGCCATGAGATGTGGCAATTGATTGATGTGTCCAAAAACAGAAGTGACTGTTTTTGCGATCAATTCATGTCGTTCATAGCGTAATAATTGAGACGCGCTAATATTCAGATCAATAAAGCGATTTTGATGTGGGTCGATCACGATCAATGCTTGAGATGTATGCTCAAAAGCAAGCGGGCGAATTGAATCTTCAGAAGACGCCCAATCAGAAATAAAGTCGATATTATTCATGCTATGAAAAATCGTAATCTTAACTATGAAATTTCATAATACTACGAAAAACCGTAGTTATTCAACACATTCTTATTTTTATAAAGCTCCCTTAAATAAATAATAAAAATATATTTTTCAATAACATAAAAATTTTAAAACAGCATTTGAATCATGTTGGCATGGCTCTCGCAATAACACGGATAGACCAAAACAGTTGGTTGAATTGAAACCGTAGATATGAGGAACGGCTATGCCTAAAGTAGATATTGAACAATACAAAGATGGTGATTTTCTTGTCGATTATGAAGAAAAGGTATTTGAGGATGTAAAAGCTGAGCCGGGTGAAAAAGCATTGGTGACGTTCCATACCGTTGCCTTCGAAGGTTCTATTGGCTTGGTCAATGTCTTACAAGCAAAACGATTATTACGCAAAGGTTTTGAAACCAAAATTTTGCTTTACGGTCCGGGTGTTCAGTTGGGGGTACAACGTGGATTTCCAACATTGGGGGCAGAAGCATTCCCGGGACATTTGGCGGTTAATAATCAATTAAAAGCATTTATGGCCGAAGGCGGTGAAGTCTATGCCTGTCGTTTCGCCTTACAAGCACTTTATGGACAAACTGAAAAAGCTTTAATGGAGGGAATTCGTCCGATTAATCCTCTTGATGTGATGGATCTCAAACTTTTGATGCGCCGTGACAATGCATTAATTATTGATACGTGGACTGTTTAAGTATTTAAGAAAAAGGGGGAATAAGTCATGAGCCAAATCATTAAAGCGGCAGCAGTTCAATGTAGCCCTGTGTTGTATAGCCAAGCGGGTACGGTCAAGAAAATCTGTAACACGATTTTGGAGTTGGGGCAGCAAGGGGTGCAATTTGCCGTATTTCCTGAAACTGTTGTGCCTTATTACCCTTATTTTTCTTTTGTACAACCACCGTTTGCCATGGGTAAAGAACATTTAAAGCTATTGCATGAATCGGTTGTCGTACCATCAGCAGCAACAACTTTAATTGGACAGGCATGCAAAGAAGCGAACATGGTGGTTTCTATTGGTATTAATGAGCGTGCAGGTGGCACGATTTATAACGCTCAATTGTTGTTTGATGCGGATGGTTCGATTATTCAGCATCGTCGTAAGATTACCCCAACTTATCATGAGCGTATGGTGTGGGGACAAGGTGATGGCAGTGGGTTGCGTGCGATAGATTCTGCTGTAGGACGTATTGGGTCACTGGCATGTTGGGAGCATTATAACCCTTTGGCTCGGTTTGCTTTGATGGCGGATGGTGAGCAAATCCATGCGGCGATGTTTCCGGGTTCACTCGTGGGGCAGATTTTTGCGGATCAGATCAGTGCCACTATTCAGCACCATGCTTTAGAGTCAGGCTGCTTTGTTGTGAACGCCACAGCATGGCTTGACCCAGAGCAACAACAACAAATTATGCAAGACACAGGCTGTGAACTCGGTCCAATTTCGGGTGGTTGTTTTACGGCTATTGTTTCTCCAGAAGGCAAATTTTTATCGGAACCGATCACACAAGGCGAAGGTTATGTGATTGCGGATTTAGACTTTTCCTTAATCGAAAAACGTAAACGGATGATGGATTCTGTTGGGCATTATAGTCGTCCAGAATTACTCAGTTTATTGATTGATCGTCGTCCTACCTCAGTTTTGCATGAGTTAAAGCTGGAGAATCCATCGAATAACAGCATCGAAAAAGTCTCTGAATTTGCCGAAGTACAAGCATAGAAACCCCGTTTAAAAATAACAGGAGAAGATCATGTCTGCGATTGAATTACTCAGTGATTTGCAATGTAACGGGTTGAAATGGGAAGGTGAGGTTGGACTTTCTCGCAAAGGTGGCGCAGGTCCAAGCGATCATAAAGCCATGACCTTGGGTGGTCAGACGCTCATGATTCCAGTGTTAAACCTTGCTTCACAGGATTCTCCTTATACGGGTAAAAAAGATGCTGCAACAGGTGAGGTGATTGTCTTTAAAAACCGTATACCTGTTGCAACGCTAACTTCGCCAACGCGACCACGATTTTATGATTTAAGCACAGCAGAGGGCATTCCGTATGAACAGATTGCCACGCTGCATAGCCATGATGTGTTGGCAACAACGGTGTTGCAACATTGTATTCGCATGAATGATAAAGCAACGGCGTGTCAGTTTTGTTCTATTGATCAGTCTTTAAAAGATGGACGCACAATTATTCGCAAGCGCCCCGACCAATTAGCTGAAGTAGCTAAGGCAGCCGTAGAACTGGATGGGGTGACTCAGATGGTGCTGACCACAGGAACACCGAATACGCCTGATCGCGGTGCAGCGATTTTATACGACTCAGTTGCTGCGATTAAGGCGAAAGTCGATTTACCGATTCAAGTGCAATGTGAACCGCCTGATGATTTTGCTTGGTTTCAAAAATTAAAAGACGCTGGTGCTGTATCCATCGGGATGCATTTAGAAGCCGTAAGCGATCGGGTGCGCAAGCAAATTATGCCGGGGAAAGCAGAAGTATCCCTTGAGTTCTATTTTTCTGCTTTTGAAGCAGCAGTAAAGGTCTTTGGACGGGGCCAAGTCAGTACTTATATCTTGGCTGGTTTAGGTGATACCGAGCAAGAAATTATCAGCATGACCGAACGCCTAGCAAAAATAGGGGTTTATCCCTTTGTAGTTCCTTTTGTGCCGATACAGGGAACGGCTTTAGAGCATCACCCCAAACCTGATTCAGCATTTATGCAAATGCTTTATCCCCAAATTGGCACACAGCTTCGGCAGTATGGTTTGAATTCACAAGATACGCAGGCAGGTTGTGCAAAATGTGGGGCTTGTTCTTCACTCAGAGCTTATGAATAAGGAGTTGATGATGAAATTATCTAATTATGCATGGTTGATTGAGCTCAATGAAGAGCTGAAGCAATTTGTCACGGATGACATCATTATCAAAGTTGTAGCAGAAGATTGGGAGCGTCGCCAATATTATCAATTACGCGAAGCAACGTTTCGTGATGAGCAGAAAATTTTAAAAGAAGATCGTGATGAACATGATTTCAAAGCCTTAGCGATTGTAGCGATTGGACAAATATTTGGGGAACATGATCGTATTATTGGTGCAGTTCGTATTTTCCCTGAAGCTGAACAGACATGGTGGGGCGGGCGTTTGTGTGTTGATCCTGTATACCGTCATCAACATGCAATTGGTAAAGCGTTGATTAATGCAGCCGTATCCACTGCCAAAAATTTAGGCTGTACCACATTCCTTGCGACGGTTCAGCAACAGAACGAACGCTATTTTCAAAAGTTGTGTTGGGACACTGTACATGAGCTGAATGTTGCAAATCTTCCGCATGTGTTAATGCAAGCACAAGTCGAAAATTACCCATTACAAAATGTGGTGATGCAAGCTTATAGCTATAGAGAGGTCTGCTGATGAGACTTTCAGAGCTACTCCCACAACTGCAAATCACGCCAGCGATGCAGTCTAAGCAAGATATTCATGCGATTAAATCGCAGTTGAATCTGAACATTCAAACTCTACAAGATTTATATGCATTGCCTGCGGATGATGCTGCTGCGATGCCATTCGGTGAGCAATATTTATTGCATGCTTGTGAGGGGATGTTGCCAAGTTTTGTGGCTAATCACCCTTATTTTGCAGGATGGTCTGCGGTGATGGCAAATGTGAGCGACATTGCTGCAATGGGTGGGCGAGCTTTAACTCTGGTGAATAGTTATTGGCATACCGATACACAACGTGGTCAACAGTTGTTGGCAGGCATGCAAGCAGCTTGTGATACCTATGGCGTAAAGCTTGTGGGTGGACACACCAATATTCATACAGATTTTCAACCTACGCTCTCCGTTGCCATACAAGGATTGGCTAATCATTTGCTCTCGGTCTTTCATGTTCAAGCGGGGCAGAAAATCTTAATTGCACTGAATATGCAGGGCAAATTCCATGAGCAAACCACTTATTGGAAATGTTTTGAACATGTTCCTGCTGCGGTTTTAAGAACTCAGTTGGAAGTATTGCCCGAAATTGCAGAACAGCATCTCGCGTATGCAGCGCGTGACATTAGTAATGCAGGAATTTTAGGTAGTTTGTTAATGCTCCTTGAGGCAACGGGATCAGGAGCGAATCTTTGGCTAGATAAGATTCCGAAGCCACAACATACCGATTGGCTGAAATGGCTTCAAATTTTCCCAAGTTATGGTTTTTTACTGACGGCCGATAGCGAAGAATGTGAGGACATCATTGAATTATTTGCTTCACAAGATATTGATTGTGCAGTGATTGGTGAGGTCACAGATTCTGGCAAGGTACAGATTCAGCAGCAGACTGAACAACAGACTTTTTGGGATTTTCAACAACAGGCTTTTACTGGGCTGAATTATCAAAAAGTCCTCGCGCAAGCTCCATTTTCCCATCTTTCCCGACATGCACAGCAACAGGAGTCAACATTATGCCGAGTGTAAATTTTACCGTGAAATGGCCAAATGGCGAGGTCAATCAATATTACTCACCCTCTAGCATTATTTATGACTATTTGCGGGTTGGGCAGGTGTACAGCTTAATGGACTTTGTGACGCAAGTGGAAAATGGTCTTGAACAGGCTTCTGAACGAGTCCGACTGCGTTACGGTTTTGCTTGTAGTGCTGCGATGGATAATCTCGCCAGCATTAAACGGCACATTAATATTTTGAGCATTCAAGCCCAAGATCAAATCGAAATTATTGAAATGACAAACGAATAAGACAGGTGATGACCATGACCCGAGTTGAACAAGCAAAACTTAAATCTGAATATCCAGTGGTGATTATTGGTGGTGGACAGGCAGGGCTTTGTGTCAGCCACTATTTAAAAAAAGCCAATATTGAACATGTAATCTTAGAAAAAGAACCCGAGTTAACCCATGCGTGGCGACGTAAACGCTGGGATAATTTTACCTTGGTCACACCTAACTGGCAGTGTTTGTTACCAGAGCATCCGTATATGGGCCATCAGCCTGATGGATTTATGAAAAAAAATGAGATTGTTGAATATTTGGATCAGTTTATTGAAAAGCTCAATCCACCTGCAATCTTAGGTGTTGCAGTTCAGCATGTTGAAAAAGTTGCAGACCAGTCTTTTGTGATTGAGACAGATCGGGGGACGACAACTGCGAAGCAGCTAGTGGTTGCCGCAGGAGGGTATCACACGCCAATTTATCCAAAGCTTTCATCTGCTTTACCTGAAAATGTCACCGTGATTCACTCAGAACAGTATTTTAATGCTGAGCAATTACCCGCAGGTAATGTTTTGGTGGTTGGCTCAGGGCAGTCAGGTGCGCAAATTGCTGAAGATTTACATCTTGCTGGCAAAAAAGTTTATTTATCTACAGGAGATGCACCACGTTGTGCACGTTTCTATCGGGGTAAAGATGTGGTGAAGTGGCTCTTTGAAATGGGCTATTACGAGACTACAGTCAAAGACCATCGTTACAGTGAGGAAGTTCGGAACAGTACCAATCACTATGTAACTGGACGTGATGGAGGTCGTGATATTGATCTACGTCAATTTGCATTAGAAGGGATGCAATTATTAGGGCGTTTTCAAGACTACAAAGATGGACAATTGGTGTTTCGTCCAGATTTGATGCAAAACTTGGATATGGCAGATGCAACCTATAACCGTATTAATGCAGGGATTGATGCTTATCTTGCTGAAAATGGTATTGAGACAGATGAGCCAGCTTCAGTTTATGAGCCTGTGTGGACAGCTCAAGCTGAAATTACGGAAATTGATTTGGTTGCGGAAAATATTACTTCCATCATTTGGTGTATTGGGTTTCGACCTGACTATTCATGGATTGATTTAGATTTATTTGAAACAAATGGCTATCCAAAACATGACCGTGGGATCACGCTTGACCCTAATGTCACATTTATTGGTTTGCCTTGGTTGCATACTTGGGGCTCAGGTCGTTTTTTAGATATTGCAAAAGATGCTGAGTTTGTTGCGGCGCATATTAAACAGCAGCTTGACATGCCAAATTCAAGACTTAGCCCAGTAATTGCTGATGCTGTTGAAGTCTAAAAAGCACGGTATGTGATCTATTTTGGCAACGCTTTAGCGTTGCCAAAATGTTTGCTTCAACGATAAGAAAAATCCTCTTTCGTTTTTATTTATTTGAGATCAAGCGGTGAATAAAATTGTTCACGGAATCTTTTGCTTTTTAACTTCGCTATTTCAGCAATAGGTAATAATTCCTTAAATTAGAAATTTTTTGTATGTAGTGTTGGATTTTTTTTGATAGTTGAAGCCAATTTATTTCAAATATAAAGTGTTCATATCAAATATAACGGGCAGATTGCCAACCTACTTTGAAGGAAATGAGATGAAATCAATGATAAAAGCTGCTATTGCGACCACTGTGTCTAGAATTTTGGTGGCTATTCATGGTCTGATTATTATCGTCGAAGTTTGGCGGAAACCAAAATGGATTGCATCAAATTATTGGGTGATAAATTAAGGGCAAGAAGTTTTCCTAGTCAGGTGAATGAGATTCATGCAGGTGTAGCGGTCTTGAATAAATTCACAGAATTAGGGCGCCCTCATACCCAAGTTGTCACTTAAATTCGGGGTATTTAGGGCAGCTCTGTCTTTAAGGTCTTTATGCAACAAAGCCAGTCTGAACTAATACAATTAATTGCTGATTTTAAAAGCTGGTGTACAACTGCAAGCCTAGGAAGTTCTAGGCTTGTTTGGTGCAAATCGGACAAGACACACTTTAAGCGATTCAATAAAATTTTAGATTGCAATGTCTTATGATCTAAAATTTTTTTAGGCTAAAAATGTTTCCTGTAAATAGCTCCACAGCATTTTTCCTTCAATTTCTTCAATGAGTGCGCAAGAGCGTCGAATCAGAATGCCAGAAGCTTTCGTATGTTTTTCAGTATAGGTAAGAACAATTGCATCTGGCTTTTGCATCAAAATCTGCTCATCATAAATTTCAATCTGAATATCAGGCATTTTTCCCTGATTATTGGCGAATAAGCCTTTAACTTCCTGCAATGAAATCCGCTTTCCAGCTGCGCCGACCATTTCAAAATGATCGGAAAAATAATCGATCAGCAGGGGAAGGTCTTCTTCTGCATGTTTGCCGCTAAAAATTTTTTCAATCAAAACATGCATCGTATGGATACTTTCGACTGCCTTTTCCGGAGAAAGTGCCATGAGTTATTTCCTTATATAAAAAATATCTGTAAATACAATAAATCAAAAATCCATGTAAAATTCAATAAAATTTGTAAAAAATAATATGATCTAGAAGATATCTAATGACAAAAACCAATCAAAAAGGTATGGTTTTATACTTGAAAATATGTGGAAATATACATGTAAAAGTAAATATATTCTATATACAGAGTCACGGAGTTTGACGTTTTAGATTTAACAATAAATCTCGCTAGGAAGAGCGCATTGAAAGCGCTGGCGGTTAAAGATTTATCGTGAATACATCATTTCTTGTTTAGATCAAGAAAATCAAGGAAATATGACTTATGAGGAAGACGAGTCATCATACAAGGATTGCGTTACATGAATAGTTCTATAAATGATCGAGCGGTAGCTGTAAATAATAAATCGAGCGTATATGCATGGTATGTGGTTTTACTCTGCATGTTGGCTTATATCTTTTCATTTATTGATCGGCAAATTTTAGCGTTAATGATTGAACCCATTAAAGCAGATTTAAACCTTTCTGATACTCAATTTAGTTTATTGCACGGTTTAGCATTTTCATTATTTTATGCCTTTATGGGTTTGCCTTTGGCGTACTTAGCAGACCGTTTTTCACGTCCAAAAATTATTGCAGTCGGAATTATTTTTTGGAGCATTGCCACTGCACTTTGTGGCCTAAGTAAAAACTTTATTCAGCTTTTCTTTAGCCGAATGGGTGTCGGTGTTGGAGAGGCTGCTTTATCGCCTGCTGCATATTCGATGTTCAGTGATATGTTCAGTAAAGACAAATTGGGCCGCGCAGTCGCAGTGTACTCGATTGGCTCTTTTGTGGGCGGCGGTATCGCATTTTTAGTGGGCGGCTATGTGATTGGTTTGCTGAAAGACTTAAGCCTCATCGAGATTCCAGTTTTTGGCGCTGTAAAAGCATGGCAAATGGCTTTTATTCTGGTTGGCTTGCCAGGGATATTTATTGGCCTATTGTTTGTTTTGACGGTGCGTGATCCAAAGCGTAAAGGGCAAAGTGTAAATGCTGAAGGTGAAGTTGAAAAAGTTACTATCCGGGCTGCATTTACGTTTTTGAAAAAGCATCGTAAAACCTTTACTTGCCATTATTTAGGCTTTACTTTCTATGCGATGGCTTTGTATTGCTTAATCAGCTGGTCGCCTGCATTTTTTATGCGCAAGTTCAGTATGACGCCGACTGAAGCAGGCTATATGTTAGGTACTGTTTTGCTGGTTGCCAATACACTAGGTGTGTTTTGTGCGGGCTGGCTGAATGACTGGTTGATTCAAAAAGGACGTAAAGATGCGCCAATAATTACCGGCGTTATTGGCATTGTCGGTTTGGTATTGCCTTTAGTGGCATTTACCCAAGTCTCTGAATATTGGTTAGCGGTGACGTTGCTCGCGCCTGCAATGTTCTTTGCATCTTTCCCAATGCCAATCTCAACAACAGCAATGCAAATGTTGGCGCCAAACCAATTGCGTGCGCAAATCTCGGCAATTTTCCTGCTGATCAGCAACTTGGTTGCAGTCGGGATTGGAACCACTTTGGTTGCATTGGTGACAGATAAAATTTTTGAAAACCCGCTGATGGTCGGAACATCGTTATCCATCGTGGGCGGCATTGCCTGCGTGTTGTCCTTTGTTTTATTAAAGAAAGGATGCAAGGCTTTTGCAGACAGTATGCAGCGAGAACATTCTGCTTAATGTTCTGTTAAAAGCATTGGCTTTAAGCGGTGGCATTTGCCCAAAACTTAAATTGAACGCTGAAAAAGCAGTTAAGCCATAAAATATGCAATTGCCCATTATCAAGACATGGGCTTCTGCATTTAGAAAAAGCCGACAATGGAGTGCGGAGATGAATCAATTGATTAATTTTAATCATTTGCATTATCTGGATGAGTTTTTACTTTTTAATTCAGATGATTATCAAACTATTAAAGATCAGATCAGCCATTATTTATGTCCGCACCAGTTTGATGTTGAAGCGGTTGCCAGTTTAAATACGCGTTTAAATGGTTTTAGTTTTGGCAATTCAGCACTGTATGATTTGAAATACAGTGCGCCTGTGGCGATTACTATTGATGAAGCATCACAAAATTATTTGTTCCGCATCACCTTGGAAGGTCAATGCAAAGTTGAGCAGGCACAGCATCAGGTATTGCAGTCGGTTGGCATTATGACTGTGACGCATCCGAACAGTAAAAACCGGATTATCACCAATCAGCGCTGCCGTAATATTATTTTAAAATTAACGCAGCAAGATGTTGAAACCCAGCTCTTTAAAATGCTGGGCTATACCAGTACAGAAGCTGTAATTTTTGACAGCGGCATGCCGTGTAGCAATGAGGGTTTAAGCTCCATTCTTGAAACACTGAATTATCTATGCCATGCCTATTACAATATTCAAAATTGGAGCTTTATTTCTGCAAGCTTTACCCAATATTTAATTGAATTGATTTTGTTAAAAGTCCCAAATAATTACAGTCAGCGGTTAAATGAACAGCGGCAGCGTGTACTGCCTGCGTATATGAAAAAAGCCCAGCAGTATATTCAGCATCACATTAAAGACAATATTGCTTTGCCTGCTTTAAGTGAGTTTTGCGGTGTGACTGGCCGAACGCTGCAAAAGGGCTTTAACCAATATTTTCAGCAAACACCGATTGAATATATACGCGACCTGCGTGTTGAATTGGTGCATCAAGCATTGCTGAATAGCCATGAAAATGAAACAGTGACGGATATTCTGCTCAAGAATGGAATTCAAAGTTTTGGACATTTTTCCACGCTTTACAAAAAGCGTTACGGCTGCTTGCCTTCACAAACCTTAAAAATGCGTGCGGCCTAATGGGTATTCTAGACATTTCAGTTTCGTAAATTGAATAGTACATTCGCATATGGGGAAGTGATGAGTTAAGTAATTTTCTATGATGAATTCAGTTAATCAGGAGGATTCAGCATGAAAATTACAGTACTAGGCGGTGGTCACGGATGCTATGCAGCGGCTTTAGAAATGGCGGAAAAAGGGCATGAGGTGGTGCTCTGGCGCCGCGATGCAGAGGCATTGAATGCGTTGGCTGCAACAGGCCAGCTCTTTGTCAAAGATTTTCAGGGTGAACGGTCTGTCACTGTGGGCTTTGAAAACAGCCAAATCAATTTGCAAAATAATTTAGAAAAAGCAATTACTCATGCTCAGCTGATTATTATTCCATTACCTGCAACCACACATGTGAATCTTGCCGAGCAGGCAGCGCCATACTTTCAAGACGGCCAAGTGGTGTATTTGCCGCCGGGCACGTTCGGAAGTTTTGTATTTGCAAAAGCCATGAAGGACGTGGGAAACAATGCGGAAGTGGCATTTTCGGAAACAGGCACATTGCCTTATTTGGTGCGCAAACATGACGTAAATCATATTGTGGTCAGCGGTTATGCGACCCGTTTGCCGACAGGCGTGTTTCCAAGCAGCTTGTCCGAACATGCATTTAAAATTTTAACACAGGCTTATCCGAGCGTAGAGCCCGTCGAAGATGGATTAAGCGGTGCATTGATGAATGCAGGGCCAATTATCCATCCGCCGCTGATTATGATGAATGCCGGGCCATTAGAGCATTTCGAAGCATGGGATATTCATAATGAAGGCACTCAGCCGTCAATTCGTCGCGTGACCAATCAGCTTGATGCAGAGCGTATGCGTGTCCGTGAAGCTTTGGGCTATCCAGCGCCGCATTTCCCGCTGGCTGATCATTATAATAAAGAAGGTGAAGGCGACGAGTGGATGTATGGCCGCGGTGCGCATGGCAAATTGACGGACAGCGGTGACTGGCGTGAAGACATTAACCTGCAAGAGCATCGCTATATGCTTGAAGATACACGCCTAGGCTTATCTTTAATTGTTTCTGTCGGCCGTTGGGCGGGTGTGCTAACCCCTGTCGCAGAAGGTTTATTAAATATTGCATCTGCAGTCACTGGCCGAGATTTATATGCTGAGGGGCGTACCTTAGAAAATTTAGGTTTGGCGCATAAATCTAAGCAGGAAATGCAAGCGGTGCTGCAGCAAGGAGTGTAATGTAATGTCCAAGATTCAACACGTTGCAGTGATTGGTGCAGGACGCATGGGTAAGGCAATTGCGATTGCTTTTGCCTATGCTGGGCTGCAAGTCAAATTAATCGATGCAAAAGTACGGCCGGAACAAGAATTTATCCAATATCGGCAGCAAGTTCAGCAAGACCTTACTCAAGAATTAACTTTGCTCCGGACTATCCAATTTGTTCAAGCCGGGCAAATTGCTGCGATTCAGGCGAATATCCAAATCTTGGCCAAATTAGAGTCAACTGAGTTTTTAACGCAGTGCGATTTAATTATGGAAGGCGTGCCTGAACAAACTCAGGCCAAACAGGAAATATTCAGCTGGTTAGATCAGTATATTTCACCGCAGTGTATTGTGGCTTCGACCACTTCTACATTTTTAGTCACGGATATTGCGCAAATGCTGTCCCATCCTGAACGTGTGGTCAATGCGCACTGGCTGAACCCCGCCTATTTAATTCCGCTGGTTGAGCTGAGCCGTTCAGAACAAACTTCTGATGCTGCGGTTGAGCAGCTTAAATCTTTCCTCACAGCGATTGGTAAAGTTGCCGTCGTGTGCAATGCCAAGGCAGGGTATATCGTACCAAGGATTCAAGCCTTGGCGATGAATGAAGCCGCACGGATGGTGGAAGAGGGTGTTGCTTCTGCTGAAGATATCGATATTGCAATTCGTACCGGTTTTGGCCTGCGTTTCTCTGTACTTGGTCTATTGGAATTCATTGATTGGGGCGGGGGAGATATTCTGTATTACGCTTCCGAATATTTACAGAAAGAACTGGGTGAGCGTTATCGTACACCGCAGATCATTAAAGACAATATGCAGAATAAGCGTAATGGCTTGCGTGAAGGCCAAGGTTTCTATGACTATGAAAGCATGGATATCGATGCATACAAATTGAAAGTCTTAAATACCTTTAATCACCGTATAGAAACTGCCGAATTAAAGCCAAAATTTAATGCGCTGAAAAATTAAACCACTGCTTGTAAAGGCTCTATTGTTTGAATAAAACAAAAAAGCTCATCTTAGGATGAGCTTTTTTCAGTGCTTTAAATACTTGAGTTTACATACGGGTTTCATCTCAAGTATTTGATTTAACCTTTTTTAGCCCATTGGCATTAAATCAAACATTTTCTTTAATTGAGCATTTAAGTCGCTCAACTCTTGATCATCAAAAGCGTTCAAAATGCCAGATAGCGTCACTTGGCTGATTTGATTGATTTGCTCAACCAGCGAATATCCTTTTTCAGTCAGCTTCACCATTGAAATCCGCTCGTCCTGATCGGATGAAAACACTTCAACAATATTATCTTCAACCAGACGGTAAACCGCTTTGGTTGCGGTGGTCAGCTTTAATGTAGAAAGATTCGCAATTTCGGTAATGCTTGCTTGGCCTAAGGCATTGGTGCTTAAAATAATTTTACG
This sequence comes from Acinetobacter entericus, assembly GCF_026168575.1. NCBI lineage: Bacteria > Pseudomonadati > Pseudomonadota > Gammaproteobacteria > Moraxellales > Moraxellaceae > Acinetobacter > Acinetobacter entericus. Next base: position 111,642 of record NZ_JAPEQW010000007.1, on the reverse strand, counting down.
GCGAGTATTGTCGATGCCTAATTTTTTTATAGATTTTTCAATAAGCTGGCTGTATCTGCCATTCACTTGAGAGATCCAGAAAAAAGGATAATTTTTCAAGCTGTCAGGTTCATTATTCGGCAAAAACTGTTCTAAGTGAGTAAGCATAGTCAAATTGCGACTTTATAAACAAGATATAGGCCCATTATACAAATTATTGAAATATTTTCTTTCTTAATTTGGTTAATAGTCGCTTGACAATTACACGGAATTTTACGATATTTAATTTAAGGATAAAAATACATGGAAAAGTGAATGAATATTGTGGCAGAGAATATTCAATTAGGATCAGGGAAATTAACCGTGATGGTGAAAGATTCTATAGATATTCAAGGTGTTAAAACAATTTCAGGCAGCCGCGCCTTGGAAGATACTGCGCCGGCAGCTCGAAATGCTGAAGTGATCGAGCATATTCTAAATGCGGACTGTATGATCACAGCAAAAACCAACTTGCATGAGCTGGCTTTTGGTATTACCGGCATTAACCATGCATACGGCACACCTGTAAATCCTAAATATCTTGAACTGATTCCGGGTGGTTCATCCAGCGGTTCGGCTGCTGCGGTTGCGGTCAATCTAGCAGATTTTACACTGGGCACAGACACAGGCGGTTCGATTCGCATGCCTGCTGCCTGCTGCGGCGTATATGGTTTAAAGCCGACATTTGGCCGAGTCAGCCGTCAAGGCGTACATCCAGCGCAAAGTTCGCTGGATTGTGTTGGGCCATTCGCCAATTCAGTTGAAATGATCGAAACCGCAATGCAGATCATTGATCCGACATTTACAGCGCAAGACAGTACTGCTGCACCGAAATTGGCTTGGCTCAAGGTTCAGGCCGAGGCAAGAGTCACAGAATGTATTGAAAACTACTTAAAGCAAGCCAATTTGCAGGTGGAGCCTGTGGACGCTGCCTCTTTTGAAAAGGCCTTCCATGCAGGCATGCAAATTATCAATTATGAAAATTGGCAGGCTTATGGCGAGTTGACCAAAACAGGGTTAATTGGTGCAGATGTTCAAGGGCGCTTATTGAAAGCAGCAGAAACAACTTTGGAACAGGTTCAGCAAGCTGAACAAGTGAAAGCTGAGTTTACGCAAGAAATTGATGCGCTGCTTGAGCAATATGACGCCTTGCTTTTACCGACGCTGCCGCAAATTCCACCGAAAGTGGCCGATGCTGAAAATACCGTTGCATTCTTAAACTTAACGGGTTTGGTTCGTCCATTTAATTTGTCTGGACATCCAGCAATTTCAATTCCATTAGAAACAGAACAAGGTTTACCAGTTGGACTGCAGATTGTAACCAAACGCAATGCGGATGAGCAGCTGTGTGCAATTGCAAAATTTGTCGTGAAGGCAGCGCAATAAATTACAAGGAGTTAGGTAATGAATGATTTATCTAAAGGATTTAGTTCTGACAATACAGCGGCAATTGATTTTGACGCATTGTGCAGTGAAATTCGAGAGCGGGCGGTGACTGGTGAATTTGACCAGCAAGCTTATGTGAGTCAAGACATCATCGATAAGCTTAAACAGCTGGGTGTGTATCGTGCGCTTGTACCGAAACGTTTTGGCGGTTTGGAAGTTTCACCGCGCGAATTTTGTGAATTGATTGAAAAACTGTCGATGGCGGATGGCTCGGTAGGCTGGGTTGCAAGCTTCGGCATGAGCCCTGCATATTTAGGCAGTTTGCCGGAAGAAACACTGCAGCTTTTATATAAAGACACGCCTGATATTGTGTTTGCGGGCGGTATTTTCCCGCCGCAGCCTGCTGAAATTACCGATGAAGGGGTGATGGTGAAAGGACGCTGGAAATTTTCCAGCGGCTGCATGGGCGCAGATATTGTGGGTGTGGGGATTTCTCCGCGCAAAGACAATGAGTCACAAGGCTTACCGCGTATGGCTGTGATGCCTGCAAAAAAAGCCAAAATTGATATGACTTGGGACACTGTAGGCTTAAAAGGCACAGGCAGTCATGACTTGGTGGTTGAAGATGTGCTGGTTGCGAAAGAATGGACATTCGTTCGCGGTGAACCATCAAAATTGCCTGAGCCATTTTTTAAATATCCATCGCTGTCTTTGGCAACGCAAGTTTTAACTGTTGTGGGGATTGGTGTTGCGGCCGCGGCTTTGGATGAGTTTAAAAAGCTTGCACCCGGTAAAGCATCGATTACAGGCGGCGCAGAAATTGCCAATCGTCCTGTCACTCAATATGAGTTTGCGCAAGTCGAAGCAGAGTTTAAGGCAGCGCGCACATGGTTCTATGAAACGATGGATGCGGTGTGGAACGAAGTTTTGGCAGGTCAAAAACCGGCCGATGAACAAATCAGTGATATGCGTTTGTCTTGTACCCATGCTGCGCGCGTTGCTGCCAAAGTTACCCGCAAGATGCAAATGCTGGCAGGCATGACCGCGATTTATACCAATAACGTATTTAGCCGTTTTGTTAACGACACCAATGTGGTGACGCAGCATGCCTTTATGGGTGATGCAACTCTGCAAAATGCAGGTTCGGTGAGCTTTGGTTTAAAACCAGCTCCTGGCTATTTATAAGCGCTGTGCAAACAAGTGAGTTTTGAAGATGAATGACATGGACTTGACGGCAATCTTAACCCGCTTAGCCAAACTTGAAGCAGACGCAGCGATCCGTAATTGCATCAACCGCTATATGGAAATCTGTGATGCTTTGGATGCCAATACGGATCTTGATGAACTGATGGCGTTATTCGACCAAGACAGTATTTGGGAAGGGATTGGTGAAAAATATGCCAAGTCATTTGGACGCTACGATTCATGGCAAGCAATTTATGACATGTTCAAAAGCTATACCCAAAAAGAATCGCATTTTGTCATGAATGCCCACTTTGTGAGCTCAGAACAAATTTATGTAGAACAGCAGCAAGCTGATGCCTCTTGGCTCATGCTGCAAACTTCAACTTTCCGCGACGGCCGCAGCCATTTAAATGCAGCAAAACTCAGTGTGAAGTTTCGGCAGCAGGCAGATGGTTCTTGGAAAATCAAACATTTCCAGACTGAAAATATTTTTAGCCGCCCAGTGTCACACTGGAACAGCACGGCTGAATTGCCTGTGCCAAGCCAAAATTAAACTAAGGATTAATGAAAAAGGATAATTAACATGAACAGTATCATTCCAATGCAAAACATTGATATTGATTACAGCGAACTTGTTCAAAGTGATCGAGCGCATACCTCTTTATATAAAGATGCTGCAATCTTTGAAGATGAAATGGACAAGATTTTTTATAAAACATGGGTTTGGGTGGCACACGCGAGTGAAATCCCAGATGCGGGCAGCTATAAGACCATGAATATTGGCAAGCAGCCTGTGGTTGCGGTGCGTGACCGCAAGAAAAAAGTTCATGTATTGCTGAACCGCTGCCGCCACCGCGCTGCGACTGTTTGTGAACATAAAAAAGGCAAAACCAACAGTTTTGTTTGTCCGTATCATGGCTGGAGCTATGCTCTGGATGGCAGTTTACGCGGTGTTCCATCGCCAGAAAGCTATGGTGAGTGCTTGGACAAATCAGAGTTTCCATTGATCAGCCTGCGTGTTGAAGAATACAACGGCATGATCTTCGCATCATTCAATCATGATGTAGAGCCTTTGGAAGATTTCCTTGGTGCTGCGAAAAAATGGATCGACTTGTTTATGAAACAAGGTGCGGGCTATCCAGTGAAAGTATTGGGTGAACACCGTTTTACTTTCCCAGGCAACTGGAAAATCCAGCTGGAAAATACCACTGATGCGTATCATTTCCCGTTGGTGCACAAATCCTTCCTCAGTTCTGTGGATGAAAAAACTGAAGAACTCTTCAACTTTGAAAACCAGCCGGGCTATGTCGAAGATTTGGGCAATGGCCACAGTGTGATGGTGATGATTCCAGAATTGGTTGATCTTGAAGAAGATTTACTGGAACGTCCAATTCAGGAGCGTTTTGAAGATCTTGCGCAAGCTTTGCGTGATGAAGGCCATGAAGAGCTGGAAGTTCGCCGTATTGTGCGCGCAGTGGGCGGTTCAGGTTTTAACTTAAATATTTTCCCGAATATCGCCTGCTCAATGGCGTTCTTCCGGGTTATGCAGCCGATTTCAGTGGATAAAACTGAAATTCACCACTCTGTCATTACGATGGATGGCGGTCCGCAAGTCGCGAATCAATACCGCTTGCGTTTGCATGAACATTTCCAAGGCCCATTTGGTTTTGGCACACCAGACGATGCTGAAGCTTGGGAGCGTGTACAGCACGGTGCAAGTGCAGGAGAGGATTTATGGATTATGCTGAACCGCGGCTTGCTGGGTGAAGTCAAAACTGAAGATGGTTTAAAAAGCGATGTGAGTGCGGAAACAGGGATGCGAGCTGCTTATCAGCAGTGGAAAAAGTTGATGACGGCTTAAGGAGAAGAGCGCCATGAAAATTGATTTAAATTTATTGAATGAAGTTACGGCTTTTGTTTGGGCTGAAGCCGATATGTTAGACCATTCTGAACATAGCGCATGGTTAGACCTTTGGAATGAAAAAGGCGTGTATATCATTCCAATTGATCCAGCATTGACGGATTACGAAAATAATTTGAACTATGCCTATGACAATCACCATATGCGTAAATTGCGTGTAGACCGCTTAGAAAATGGCGAAGCGATTTCAACTGCACCTAAAGCCAATACGGTGCGCAGTGTTTCTCGAGTCCGCATTGTGAAAGATGAAGACGGTGAAATTGTTTTGCGCTGTGCACAAAACTTGCGTGAATTCCGGAAGGAAAACTTAAAGCATTATACCGCGGATGTGACTTTCCATTTGGTGCGTGATAGCGAACAAGGTTTTAAAATCAACCGTAAAATTATTAACTTAGTTAACTCCACCGATACTTTGGCAGGTATCAGTTACATTCTCTAGGAGAGAAAGATGAAACACGTTGTTTTAGTGACTGGTGCCGCTTCAGGTTTGGGAAATGTCATTGCCGAGTATTTTGCCAGTCAAGGCCATCAAGTCATTTTATCGGCAAGCACTTTGGAAAAAGCTGAAAATGCTAAGGCGAGAAGTGCCTATGCAGCGCAAATGTTTCCTTTGAAATTGGATATTTCAATTGAGGCTGACTTTCATGCCGCTGTGCAATGGATTGAGGAAAAATTTTCTAAGCTGGATGTGTTGATTAACAATGCAACAGTGACTAAGGCAACGCCTGTTTTAGAAATTACAGCTGCAGATTTTGACTGGGTGACGCAAGTCAATCAGCGGGGTACGTTTCAGGCCTGCCAGATCATCGGTAAATACATGGCGGATAAGGGCTATGGACGCATCGTCAATATGGCGTCATTGGCTGGGCAAAATGGCGGCACGGCAACAGGTGCGCACTATGCAGCAACCAAGGGCGCCATTGTGACTTTGACCAAAATTTTTGCCAAAGAATTTGCAGCAAAAGGCGTAACGGTAAATGCCGTAGCACCAGGGCCAATGGAATCGCCAATTGTGCATAGCGTGGTGTCGGACGAAAAAATGGCGCAGTTTATTCAGAATATTCCAGTCAAGGCTTTAGGCAGCATGGAATTTATTGCTGAAACGTGTGGATTATTGGCAAGCCCGAATGCTGCGTTTGTCACAGGCGCAACGTGGGATATTAACGGTGGATTATTTATGCGTTAAGCCTTTGGGCGCGGCGCATAAGAGGGAGAAAAATCATGACTACACTTTATAATGTTGTTGTCAAAAACCGTCATGTTGAAGGTGAAAATGTTGCAGTCATGGAGTTTGAATCTGCAACCTCTACAGCTTTGCCAAAAATTGAAGCAGGCGCGCATATTGATGTGCATCTGCCAAATGGCATGGTGCGCCAATATTCATTGTGTCAAAACCCAAGTCAGCACGGGGTGTTCCGCTTAGGGATTTTACGTGATCCAGAGTCGCGCGGCGGTTCAGTTTCTGCTTTTGATGACTTAAAAGACGGCATGCAGATTCAGGTCAGTGAACCTAAAAATCTATTTCCCTTAGTACCAGCAAAACATAGCGTGTTGATTGGCGGCGGGATTGGAATTACCCCACTCATTACCATGGCGTATCAGTTGGCGCAAGAAGGTGAGTCTTTCGAACTGCATTACTGCGGTGCAAGCCCTGAACGCTGTGCATTTGTGGATGAAATTAAAAACGGCGCACTCGCTGCATTCACAAAGTTTCATTTTAAATCAGAAGGTGCAAGCCACCGCGAGTTCTTCGAAGCGGCCATTAAAGATATTGATTCAGCAAGCCATATTTATACCTGCGGTCCAAACGGCTTTATGGACTGGGTGATTAATTTAGCTGAGACACAGAACTTTCCTGAGCATCAGATTCATAAAGAATATTTTCAGGTTGAAGTTGAAACAGGCGGTGATGCGTTTGAAGTCGTTGCACAGCAAAGCGGCAAAATCATCATGGTGAATGCCGAAGAAACGATTTTACAGGCATTAGCACGTGAAGGCATTGAAATTGAAATGTCATGTGAGCAGGGCGTATGCGGCACCTGTATGTGCGATGTGATTGAAGGTGAGCCAGATCACCGAGATGTGTATTTCACTGATGAAGAAAAAGCCAGCAATGAGCAAATTTTAGTGTGCTGTTCAAGATCAAAATCAGCGCGGTTAGTTCTCGATATTTAACAGGCTATCAAGTATTTCGGTTGATCGAGTCCTTATGGAATTAGGACAAAAATTCAGGAGAGAATAAAATGAACGCATTAAAAATCATGGATAATGTGCAAATTGATCCAATGAAATTCCGCCGTGCTTTAGGTAATTTTGCGACAGGTGTGACCATCATGACTGCGCAAAATGCTGAAGGTGAAAAAGTGGGTGTGACAGCAAACAGTTTTAACTCTGTATCACTCGATCCTGCTTTGATTTTGTGGAGTATTGATAAAAACTCTTCAAGCTTTCATGTATTTGAGCAGGCCACACATTTTGCTGTGAATATTTTATCGGGTTCACAAATTGAACTTTCCAATAAATTTTCACGCCGCAATATCGATAAATACGAAGGGACCAGCTATCGTGAAGGTGCTGGAACAGCGCCAATTTTAGACAATTGTTCTGCGGTATTTGAATGTGAGCGCCACCAAATTTTAGAAGGCGGTGACCATTGGATTATTGTCGGTAAAGTGGTGAATTTCCATGATGAAGGACGCAGTCCGCTGGTTTATCATCAAGGTGCTTACTCTGGTGTGACTCCGCATCCATTATTGCAAGTGAAAGGCTCTGTCGATCTCGATGCAGATGGCGTCGGTGAAATGCATCAAGGGCATTTGCACCGCAATGTGTGCTATTTAATGAGCCGCGCGTTTAAATTCTATCAAAATGACTATATTCCAAAGCAATTAGTCACGGGGTTCAGAACCAGCGAAGCACGTTTGCTGCTGGTTTTAGGCAGCGGTACGGCTTCAAGCAAAGCTGATTTGCCGCGCGACATTGCAATGCCAATGCGTGAAGTGGAGCAAGCAGCTGAAATTCTGAAAAAAGATGAGCTTTTGGTTGAGAATGATGGTTTTTTTAAATTAACAGATAAGGGCAAGAAAACGGCGCATTATTTGTTTGATATTGCTGACAGCCATCAAAATGAAGTCTTAGCAAAATACTCGAAAGATGAACAAGACTCATTTGTTAAAATTTTAAGAGATATTGCAGGCGTCAAATAATTGTTGATGATCTGACTAACGAACTGACTGAGTGAATATTGCGTCGGTTCGTTAAAATTTATTCAGCATTCTGCTTATACATATTTTAGCGCTACTCAGGTTTAGCAATTTAGTTTAGCAGATTCAAAAATATTGCTATTTGGAGAATAAGAATGACCAATGATCAATGGAACTGTAAAAGTATTAATGAGTTATTAAAAGCGATTGAAAATAGCAAAATCAGCTTAGAAACGATCATTGATTCATTTTATTCAAGAATTGAACAATGCGACCCCGATATTCAAGCGTGGCAGCATCTTATTTCAAAAAAAGAATATTTAAATCAATATTATAGTAATGAAGATTTTTATAAAAATTCGGTTTTAAAAGGTTTGCCTTTTGCTGTAAAAGATGTGATAGATACCGCAGGCATCGAAACCCGTATGGGTTCAAAAATTCACGATAACCGTGTTCCAAGTATGGATGCAGCAGTCGTTATTGCAATTAAAAAGGCTGGCGGCATATTAATGGGTAAAACGGTAACCACTGAATTTGCATTTTTTAAATCTGGAAAAACGCAAAATCCGCATGATCCAAAGCGCACACCAGGTGGTTCTTCAAGTGGTTCAGCGGCGGCAATTGCAGCCTTTATGACGCCGTTTGCATTAGGTACACAAACAGCAGCTTCTGTAATACGACCTGCTGCATATTGTGGCTGTGTGGCATATGTAGCAAGCCATGCAGAATTTTCGCTCAGAAACATTCAACCACTCGCGCAATCTTTAGATAGTTTGGGCATGTTTTCAAATGATTTCTTTGACTTAATATTGATGAGAAGAATTATTCAACTACGCAGTGATTTGCAAGCTAAACAAAACGTTAAAGAGAATCTAAGAATTGGTGTTTATTCTGGAGATCAATTAGGTGAAATAGAACCTGAAATGCAACATGCAATAAAAGGGTTTATGAGTAGGGTACAGCGTGAATCCATCACATTTGTATATCTCCCAGAAGATATCGACATTAAAGCCTTGGCTGATCATCATTATAAGATTATGGCATTTGAAGTGGCGCGAAATTTACAATATGAATTTCATACGGGTTTAATGGATGAATATATTACTGAACTTATTCATGCCGGTTTGAATATGGCTCATGCTGATTATTTACAACACCTTCAATCCGTTGAAAAAATTAAAACAGACTATGTAAATTGGATGAACAAGGCATCTATTGATTTTACGATTGCACCAGCTGCACCGGGCATTGCACCACTCGGCCTAGAAAAAACTGGACAGCCTTTTATGAGCCGTCCATGGCAAGTCATGGGTTTACCTGTAACGACTTTCCCTATGGCGCATCAGCAGAACATGCCACTTGGTATTCAACTGGTGGGTAAATTTCATCAAGATGATGAATTGTTAGAGCACAGTGATTATCTATATAAATTGTCGCAATCTAAAGGTTGAAAGTTGAATGAATAGCGAATCTTTAAAAGCCTGATACATGAACAAATAAGATATTACAAATATTGAATATGTATTATAAGGTCGTTATTACAAGGATGAATAATTTTTTTTGAAAAAAATGGCTATTACCAAAACAGGCAAGGATGGGCATGTGAGTAACAGTTTTTGATTATTTCATCTATTTCAACCGAGGTACATGGAGTGAACAACTCTAATAATGCCATGAGTACATGGACACTGCATATTTAAGGGATATGTGGAGAATTTCAAACCCGATTTGATAGACAAAGTTCATTGTTTATTGGAGAAGTAAATTCGTTTTTACTGGGGAAAACTGAAATCGCTTTTATTAAAAGCAACGCCAGTTTCATTGAACGAAAACCTGAAATATTGGATCGGGCCAACGATCGTTTTTGTTTTCTTATTTTGCAATATACTGGCAAAATTCTTCTGAAATAACGCAGTGAAAACATATATTTAAGCGATGGTGATATTATCCCGCTGGATTCCAGTGAACATATTGCGATGTACCCACAGGGCTTGTTTAGTCATATTTCTGTCCATCTTTCGCGTGAAAAACTGTTTAAGCAGGGTATTATTACAGATTATTTTGGCAAACTTATCAGCCATAATATGAGTGCTCATTTACTAAAAATATGCTGCAAACGATGTCCAGTGACAATATTGGATTTTGGTATGCTGAGGAAGATGGTAATGCATTTGAAGATGCTCTGATTGCCTTAATGAAACCGACCATGAATTATGCAAATGTTCAGGTCGGTGATTCGTTAAAATTAAAAGCAGCGCGCCATATTCTTTAAAATTTAATGCAGAGCAGTCTTTCACCTAAAGTTGTGGCCGATCATATTGGCGTGTCATTAAGGCATTTATACCGTTTATTTATGGTCGATCAGCAATCTATGGCAAGTGATTTGACCCGTGTAAGCTTAGAGTTGGGCGGTAAAGCGCAGGAACGTACAGGTTATTTTGTTGAACCAACGCTTTTAAAAGTTAGTGGTGTTGATGATCCTTTTTCATCGAAGAAACATTTGGTCCAGTAGTAGATGTGATTCCATTTGAAACGGATGAAGAGTTGATCGAAATGATGAATCATTCTCGTTTTGGTTTAACTGCGAGTTTATGGACCAATGACTTATCTAAAGCATTGCGTTTAATTCCACAAATCGATGCGGGATCTATCTGGATCAATATGCATACATTCTTAGACCCTGCAGTCCCATTCGGGGGGTAAAAGCTTCAGGTGTTGGACGTGAGTTTTCAGATGCCTTTATCGAAGACTATACCGAAGTTAAATCTGTGATGATTCGTTATTAAGATGACTATAACAATAGTTATTATAACTGCAGGTATAACTAAAGTTATATCAACAGAGAGTGAGGCCTGATAGCCAAAATGTGTTTGAAATTAGGTCTGCCATAATCATCTATGGCAGATCTATTTTTTTGAGTTAAAACTAAACGGTATTTGAATCAATAATCCAAAGTGATGCTTTGCTGACTAGATTGATCAATCTGTTTTTCGCTTACCGCATCTTCTTTACACTTATAATTTTCAAATAAAGCCAATTGATCATTAAAATGGACATCAAGTTTTCCATTTTGATCAATAAAGCCGCTTTGCCCAGGCGCTAAAATTGAGCACATAGTGACCTGATTCGGATTTAAAACAACTCGAAAGGTCGCACTGCCGGTATTGCCGTAAGTACTCAGCTTTTGTTGATATTGTAAATCAGCCCATGGAATGCCAACCGAGTTTTTGGCAGAGAAGCCCATCGTTGCAACAGGAACTTTCCAATCATTTGGGTTGGTCGATTTGTATTGTTTAGCAAGAACATTTAGTGCATCTTCTAAAGCTTTAAGTACCACTTCATCACTCGATTTGCCTTGTAAGAAATCAACCGTTTGGGGGACGCTTGCTTGTTTCCCTTGAAGGGCATTCCAAATTAATTTGGATGCGCTGGCTGGTTGAGCACTACGTGCATCATTATTAACAGGATAAAGCGTATCGGTATAACGGTTATAAATACTTTCAGATAAATTCGGTTTTAATACTTGTATGATCATTTGATCGAGCCACGCTCGCATAATTGCTGGGGCTGCGCCTTGATAATATTTTGCCTCACTATCTGGACGCAATTTAAGATCCCAATGGGCAAGTAAGGGGGCAACTGTTTGAGCTAAAGCTGATGCTTTAGGACTTTGTGCTGCCTTGATCATGTAAGGCATAAAATACCGTGCATTCAGGTCAGACCAAGCTGCTGTTTGGTTGATATCCCAAATATCTTGTTGGTTAAACTTCGTTTTACTTTCCAGTGGTTCAATGATCTCATTGACTCGGTCTACATGTGAGTAATTTGAAGAGTCTGCACGTAATCCAGCATATGCTTTGTTATTCCAACTGCTGATATAGCCTTTTTGAGGATTTAATTCTTTTGGATTATGAGCAAAGTCATAATAACCCCGCCATTCCATTGTTCCATCGCCGCGGGCTGGGAGCTGAATATTTTGATCATCTGGACGGATGGGTAGACGACCTAATGCTGCTACGCCAATATTATTGTGGGTATCTGCATAGAACCATGTAATTGATGCTGCAACTCGTTGAGCTTGATTCAGGAATTCATCCCAATTGCTTGCTTTGGCTGCATTTGCCCAACCGAGTAGTGTTTCAACTTCAGCACCTTCCCAGCTGCGTTTTTGTGCATATGCAGTATTATTCTTTTCATCCCACGTGCTGACGAAACCTTGTTTACTCTTATAAACGTCTAATACCGAGTCTGCCTGATTACGGACTTTAATTTTGATTTGAGAATGTTCGAATGGAATATACGCTCCATTGAAAAGGTATTCCTTGGCATTATTGGGATTGAGTGTCAGCTGATAAACATCGTTGGTATCGAGGGATCCGACTGTTGAACCCCATGCAATCTTACCATTCGTACCAAACAAAATTGCAGGTAAGCCAACTGGGGTAATCCCCGTTAAATCATAGCCCGCACCATGTAAACCCACTGCATAGGTGATGGCAGGAGTGTACCATCCTTGTTGAGGGCCATTGTACAAAATGGCTTGTCCTTCTACAGTTTTATCTCCACGAAGTACCCAAGCATTACTTGCGGTAGGTACGCCATCAATCACACTTTTGCCCATAGCAATGCGGGCTTTTGCCAAATAGTTTTTTGCCGCAGTATTGGAGATAGGCAGAATACTTTGCTTTTTTTCTTTCTGACGAGCAGATAATTTGGGTTTCTGTTCAGATTGGATAATCGTTGGCGCACTTGGGTCATCCAGCCAACGTAATTGTTGATAAACTTTGAGACCCTCTTCCTGACCTTTTTCTTTTTGTAATTGCGTTAATAGATCTAAATTTGCAACCTCTGAACTGGCAGAGAAGAACCGGTTTAAGATTAATCCGACCCAGACCATTGCGATGTCTTCTGATTGCCATGTTGAGGGCTTAAAGTTGTAATCAATAAATTCTTTTGGCATAAGTGCAGGGTCTGCCGTGACCTCATTCACTCGTTTATTAAATCCAGCTGCATATCCTTCAAAAATTGCACGATCTTCTGGTGAAAGTTGAGCAAGCTGCTGTTTAATATGTTGGGGATCAAAACGGCTATGCGTTGCAATATCATATTGTAAATAATCTGGGCCAAGGACTTCAGCCACGGTGCCGTTTCCTGTACGTTTTGACATTTCCATTTGGAATAATCGGTCTGTCGCTACAGCGTAGCCATAGCCATAGAAAAGTCCAAAAGTATCTTTGGCATAAACATGCGGTGTACCGTAACTATCACGCTTAATGGTGATCTGTTTTTGCACAGGCGCGGGTTCTAAATTGGAGGAGGAATTACAACCAGACAATAAGATAAAAGTTAACAATCCATATTTCATTAAATGCTTGGTTTGGAGAGATTTCGGCTTGGAAGTGTAATTTATCAATCTAGATATCCTTATTTTTGACAAGTAAAAGAGAAACATTTATGACTTCTTCTCAGAAGTTATCTATTCACTGAAGAGTGCATAGACTCCTGATTAAAACTATTACTTATCCATGGAATATTCCACTATGTAAGGGGTATATATTTATACCTTTGGTCTTTTCTCCTAGCAGATTGAAATAAAAAATGGCCATGCACTGACCATTTTTATAAAAATTTTGTAGATTGCTACAGTAAAACTATGCATTTAAAAACTGATTTAGAATGTAATTAAATACTCTAGGCTGTTCTATATTGGATATATGAGATGCATCAATTTTAAATAACTGACTATTTGGAATATGCTCCACCATGTATTCCCCATCAGCAATGGTGGTTACAGGGTCTTGTAAGCCTGCCACGACAAGCGTTGGGACCGTAATCGTTTTAAGTTGTTCACGAAGATCCGCTTTAGCCAAAGCTTCACAGCAACTTGCATAACCTTCTGGGCTGCCAGCACCAAGGTCGTTACTTAAAGATTCTACAACTGCTGTGTTACTTTGGATAAAGGGCTCGGTAAACCAGCGTGATGCTGCTGTGTCAGCAATCGGTTTCAAGCCTTGCTCACGGACCAGCGCTGCACGCATATCCCAAGCGAGTTCTTGACCGATTTTTGCTGCAGTATTAGACACCACGACATGGTTAAAGCGTTCTGGGTGGTGAATGGCTAACCATTGACCTGTCAATCCACCCATTGAAATGCCACAAAAACTGGCTTTATTGATATTTAAATGATCCAGCAAATGGATAACATCAAGTCCTAATTGATCAATAGTATAAGGACCTTTTGGGGCAGAAGATTCGCCATGACCTCGGGTATCGTAGCAAAGCACAAAAAAATCATTTTGCAGTGCATCAATTTGCGGCTGCCACATACTATATTTTGTGCCCAATGAGTTTGAAAATATAATTGCTGGGTTATTCGTATCACCGAAGGTTTGGTAGTTGATTTCGGCATCATTCGATGTAAATTTTGGCATTTTACGATCCTTGATCTTATATTTTAACTTGATCCAGCATTTTTAGCCTGATCGAGTGTTTTGAGTAACAGCCTTATTCGCAGGGATGAAGAAGACTGCTCCGCAAAGAGAGATTCCTTAGACTCTTTCAATAATCAAAGCGATGCCTTGACCCACACCAATACACATCGAGCACAAGGCATATTTGCCATTAGTTGCTTCAAGCTGATTTAAAGCTGTGGTCACTAAGCGAGCTCCAGATGCGCCGAGTGGATGGCCAATTGCAATTGCGCCGCCATTTGGATTCACTTTTTCTGAACCATCGGCAATTCCTAAGTCACGAGTGACGGCTAAAGCTTGTGCAGCAAAAGCTTCATTCAGTTCAATCACATCCATTTGCTCAAGTGTTAAACCAGTTTGAGCAAGCAATTTTTTAATCGCAGGTGCCGGGCCAAAACCCATAATGCGCGGTTCAACACCGACAGTCGTTGCACCAATAATTTTTGCGCGGGCCTTTAAGCTGTACTTTCCAACTGCATCATCAGATGCAATGAGCAGGGCAGCAGCACCATCGTTAATGCCTGAAGCATTGCCTGCCGTTACCGTACCGTCTGCTTTCACCACAGGTTTTAATTTATTTAAACCTTCCAGTGTGGTTGAGGCGCGTGGATGTTCATCGGTATCAACCACAATCGCCTCACCTTTACGCTGTGGAATTGTCACAGCAATGATTTCTTTTTTGAAGAAACCTTGGGCTTGCGCTGCAGCCGTGCGCTGTTGGCTGGTTAAAGCAAACTGATCTTGATCAGCACGGTTGATGTTAAATTGTGCCGCGACATTTTCAGCCGTTTGCGGCATGGTGTCTACACCATACATTTCTTTCAGTTTTGGATTGATAAAACGCCAACCCATGGTGGTGTCTTCAAGTTTCTGAGCACGACCAAAAGCAGAATCAGATTTACCCATGACCAAAGGTGCACGGCTCATGCTTTCTACACCGCCAGCGATAATTAAATCCGCTTCACCTGCTTTAATCGCACGTGCTGCCATAGCCACAGCATCTAAAGATGAACCACATAAACGGTTTACTGTAGTTGCAGGCACTTGATAGGGTACACCTGCCAAAAGTGCAGACATACGACCGACGTTCCGGTTGTCTTCACCGGCTTGGTTGGCACAGCCATAAATTACGTCATCTACCAATTCCCAATTCACCGATGGGTTGCGTTCCATTAACGCTTTGATGGGTAATGCGCCAAGATCGTCTGCACGGACAGGTGCAAGACCGCCTGCATAACGGCCAAATGGGGTACGGATCGCATCAATGATGTATGCATTTTTCATGTTTCATTTTTCCTAGGAATCCTCCTAAATCCCCCTTTACTAAAGGGGGAAACTCCTCTCTTTAAAAAGAGAGGTCGGGAGGGATTAATTATCTTTGTGTTGCATCAATCAGCTTTGCACCCGTCATTGACTGCAATTCATCAAAGCTTAAACCTTCAACTTTTTCAATCACTTTCATACCTTCAGCAGTCACATCAATCACGCAAAGGTCAGTATAAACACGGTCTACGCATTTCAGGCCTGTTGCAGGGTAGCTCAATTCAGCAACAATTTTCGGTTCGCCTTGTTTGGTCACATGATCCGTGGTAATAAAGACTTTTTTTGCACCAACCGCTAAATCCATTGCACCGCCCACCGCAGGAATTGCATCTGGTGCACCGGTATGCCAGTTCGCAAGATCACCATTTTCAGCAATTTGGAATGCACCCAATACAGCAATATCTAAATGACCGCCACGCATCATGGCAAATGAATCACCGTGATGGAAAAAAGCACCGCCAGTGAGCATGGTGACAAATTCTTTGCCCGCATTGATCAGTTCAGGGTCTTCTTCGCCTTTTGCTGGTGGTGGACCGAATGCCAATAAACCATTTTCAGAGTGTAGAAAAACATCTTTGTCTGAAGGTAAGTAATTTGAAATTTTAGTCGGTAAACCTATGCCCAAGTTGACATAAGCGCCATCAGGAATGTCTTGCGCCACGCGTTCAGCAATTTGATCACGGCTTAATTTGGTATAACTCATTTTAAAATCTCCGTATCCAATTATTGAGCAGGTTTAACTTGAACAACGTGTTGAACAAAAATCCCTGGAGTGATGATATGTTCTGGATCAAGCGCGCCAAGTTCCACTACTTCCGACACTTGTGCAATGGTCACATCTGCCGCCATGGCCATAATTGGACCAAAGTTACGCGCGGATTTTCGGTACACCAAGTTGCCCCAGCGGTCGCCTTGCTGCGCTTTGATTAAAGCGAAGTCAGCACGAATCGGGTTTTCCAAAACATAATCTTTACCTTCATAGTTCATGGTCGGTTTACCTTCCGCCAGCAGCGTACCAAAACCTGTAGGTGTATAAATTGGGCCAAGTCCCATGCCCGCAGCTTGGATACGGCACGCTAAGTTGCCTTGCGGCACCAGTTCAAGTTCAATTTTTCCTGCACGGTACAGCTCGTCAAATACCCATGAATCGGACTGACGCGGGAATGAACAAATGATTTTACGCACTGCGCCAGATTTTAGGAGTTTGGCTAAACCATAGTCGCCGTTGCCTGCGTTGTTGTTAACAATGACAAGGTCTTTGATGCCGAGTTCAATCAGGCCATCAATCAGTTCCGCAGGCTGTCCTGCTGTACCGAAACCGCCAATCATCACGGTTGAACCGTTTTTAATTTGGGAAAGAGTTTCCACAAAGGAAGTTGAGCTTTTATCAATCATCTGGCTAACCTTATCTGCATTTTCATGAATTGCTATGCGTAAATATCGCTTCAAAATACTTATGCATAAAAATTATGGCGTTGCCATCATTTTACAAATTGAGCGTTAATTTGAAGCTTGTTTGTTGGATCATTCAGCTGTAAATAGCAGTTTCTAAAATGGATTCAAACCACTCTAAGGTATTAGAGTGGTTTGATTTTTTTATCAGGTGTCATCTTCACGAATTGAAGAAGGATGACGATTTAAGGCAGTCACTTGAATATCCATGTAAGGGTAGAGCGGTAAGCCTTGCAGGATATTGTGCAATTCTTCATTGCTCTCAACATCAAAAATACTGATGTTGGAATATTGGCCCGTAATACGCCAAATATGACGCCATTTGCCTTGTCGCTGCAAATCTTGAGAATAAGCCTTTTCAACAGCTTTAATTTCATTGGCTTTATCACTTGGCATATCTAAAGGGATATGTACGTCCATTTTGACTTGGAAAAGCATGATGTCTCCTTAAATTATTGACGACGCATGTTGTCGATTTTATTTTCGTCCAACTCAATACCTAAGCCTAAACCCGTTGGAATTTTCAGCTCAAAATTTTCGTATTGGAGTGGAGTTTTTAAAATTTGTTCGGTCAGCAATAATGGGCCAAATAATTCAGTACCGTACGCTAAATTGCTGAATGTTGAAAATACGTGTGCAGAAGCAATAGTGCCTACAGGGCCTTCCAGCATGGTGCCGCCGTATAAGTCGATACCAGCAAGATTGGCAATTTTCCCAACTTCACAGCCTTCAATTAAACCGCCTGATTGTGCAATTTTGACTGCAAAAACAGAGGCTGCATTACGTTTTGCCAATTCATAGGCGCTTTGCGGACCCATTAAGGATTCATCAGCCATGATGGCAATATCGAATTTACGGGTTAAGCGTTCCATCGCATTGATATTGTTGATCGTGCAAGGCTGTTCAATCAGGTCAACACCGCCATCTTGCAGCATTTGAATGCCTTTAATCGCAGTCAATTCAGACCAAGCACGATTGACATCGACACGAATGGAAACGTCATCGCCCAAGGCTTTTTTGATCGCCAAAACATGTTCAACATCTTGTTCCACAGGGCGTGAACCGATTTTGAGCTTGAACACATTGTGACGTTTGCTTGCAATCATTTTTTGCGCTTCAGCAATGTCTTTTTCAGTATTGCCCGAAGCCAG
The DNA here is from genome assembly GCF_026168575.1 of Acinetobacter entericus. Classification (NCBI taxonomy): domain Bacteria; kingdom Pseudomonadati; phylum Pseudomonadota; class Gammaproteobacteria; order Moraxellales; family Moraxellaceae; genus Acinetobacter; species Acinetobacter entericus. Next base: position 93,533 of record NZ_JAPEQW010000007.1, on the reverse strand, counting down.
TACCCATAAGACTGAAATACTGTCACGCAAACGGCCGCCTAACACTTCACTTAAAGGCAAGCCAAGACGCTGCGCTTGGATATCTAATAATGCGGTTTGAATGGCGCATTTAGCAAAACGGTTGCCATTAATATTACGGTTAATGATTTGCATCGTTTGTGCGACATTTAAGCCATTTAACGTTTTTAATAAAGGCGAAAAATAGGTTTCAATATTGGTTTTAACACTTTCAGGGCTTTCTTCGCCATAGCCTAAGCCACCAATTGTGGTTGCTTCGCCCCAGCCGATAAAGCCGTCTTCCGTGCTTACTTTCACCAGTACTAAGGTTTGTGTTTGCATTGTTGCAACCGCCATCTTATGCGGACGGATGGTTGGAATCTCAACAAGCAAAGTTTCTATGGACTTATACATTGCAAATCTTTCTTCAGTGTTTATCTATTTATATACCCTAAGTTAATGTAATATCTTAAACTAGAGCAAAATCGGTATTTTTGAATACCTAAAAGGTATATAAATGGAATTAAGACATCTACGCTATTTTGTGACGGTGGTGGAAGAGCAAAGCATCACCAAAGCGGCTGAAAAGTTATGCATTGCCCAGCCGCCTTTGAGCCGGCAAATTCAAAAGTTAGAAGAAGAATTAGGCATTACTTTATTTGAACGCGGGTCTCGTCCGGTCAAAACTACTGAGGCGGGTATGTTCTTCTATGAACATGCTGTACAGATTTTAACCCATACTGCACAAGCGACGTCCATGGCTCGACGTATCAATGCAGTGGATAAGACGGTGCGGATTGGTTATGTCAGTTCATTGCTATATGCATTATTGCCGCAAATCATCTATTTATTTCGACAGCGTTACCCAGACATTCATGTGGAATTAATCGAGTGCGGAACACGGGATCAGATTGAAGCCTTAAAAGCAGGTAAAATTGATATCGGTTTTGGACGTTTAAGGTTAACTGATCCATCCATTATGCGTTTATTATTGCACAAAGAACGCCTTAAACTTGCTGTGCATAAAAATCATCATTTGGCAGAGTTTATTGACACAGGCGTGTATTTATCACAAATTCTCGATGAGTCGATTTTCTCTTATCCACTTACACCTAGACCTAATTTTTCAACCTTGATTCAGTCTATTTTTACTGAACTGGGTTTAGTGCCGAAGAAGTTGATCGAAGTCCGTGAAATCCATTTAGCGCTCGGTTTGGTGTCTTCTGGTGAGGGGATTTGTTTAATTCCTGAAAGCGCCAGTGATATTGGGATGAAAAATTTAATCTATATCCCAATTTTAGATTTGGACGCTTACAGCCCAATTTCCTTATCAGTTCGGAATATGGATCAGAGCGCGTATATTCCCAATATTTTAGAATGCATTAAACAAGTGTTTGAGGAAGAAGGGAGACCGATTCAACTGAAGGAGGATTAATGCGGTGTAATGTGTTTGACACCTTATGAATTGCATACTGTTGATTCAAAATCTCTCTATATTGCAATTACACTTGCTCTAAATTTTTCATCCTTAAATGCTGTGCAATGTGCTGCAGCTCTTGTTCATCATTGATCAAGCCTTGCTGAATAGTTTCAATTTTTTCTTGAATATTGGTCAGTACCTTTTGGCATTGCGCAACAAGCTCATCGGTATAGCGGTCCAGTTGCTGCCATAAGCCATGTGAAATTTCACTATATAAGCGGTCATGCCCAATAGCTAAAATTTCTTTACCATCATCTGCATAAATTACTTCATAAGTCAGATATTCAGAGAATTGCAAGGGTTCGAGCGGCGCATGGGACAGCTGATAATCGACTAAATTACTCGAAATCTGTTGGGATAGAAGCTGCTCTGCCTGTTGTGTTAATGCGCTATACAGTTCATTTACTGCTTGCTGTTCAGCATATTGTTCTAATAGCTTTGGCAAGCTTGCAATCATGCTGCGCCATGTTTGCGTCATGATTTGCTCTTTACTCTCTGTCAATGCGCTGCTGGCATTGTTCAGAAGTTGCTGCAATTGATGCAGTTGCGGCACAGCTTCCAACTGTAAAGGCGCTAAGATTTGTTCCTGCAAATGATGCATCAATGCTTCTGCGGGTTTGCGCTGTTTATAGGCCAAGGCGGGTTGGGTTAAATGCAAAAGCGCATCAAATAAGTGGTTAAACCCGGCACTTTGCATAGCCTGATCATTGAAGTCCGCATTTTTTAACATCTGTGAAGAAGTCGAAATTGGGGATTGCAGCAAGACAGGATCAACCTGCATTGCGATAAGCTGATCAATCGCACGGGTATGCACATCAGTTTCTTGCAGATAACGTTGATTAGCGCTTTTATTGCGTAAGACTTGGCAAATATCACCATCGACTTCATCTTCTTCAAAATAATCACTGCGGGTAATTACGGGCAATAACGGTTTGTGTCGGCGTAATTCCTGCCCCAGAGTAGCCAACTCTTTAACCTGACCGGGTGAGGATGAACTGCTTAACCACAGCACGCCATCGGCACTGTCCAAAAAGCGCTGGGTTAATGCGGCATTTTCTGGCGTAACTGAATGTAATCCTGGAGTATCGAGCAAAATCAAATTTTTGCCTAGGCAAACACCTTGTATGCGTGTGGTGGTTTCAGTTGCGCCTTCTTTAAAATGCTCCTGACTTTCAATAATTTCACCGGCATTGAGATAAAAATATTCAACACTTTGCTGCCGTCTGCGAAAACATTCAGCCAATGCATTACATAACGAACTTTTGCCTGCATTAAATTTTCCGAAAATTAGCAAAATAATTTTATCGTCAAAATGGTCTGAGATGGATTGCGCAGCTTGCAGCGTTTCTAATTGCGTTTCCCAATCAGCAAGATAATGTTCGAGCTGTGCATTGAGGGCAGCGATGTCTTGAGCCATTTTGCTGTGAAAAGCCAGTCCGCAGCTATTCAAACGCTGATGATTGAGATTGATCGCCAATTGCTGATGCCAAGTATGCATTTTATTTAAATGCAGCAGGATGTCCTGCTCAGGCTGATCAAAAGCTTCGGTGGCATGAATAAAGGTTTGAATTGGGTCATGGATCATGATGCAAGCTCCAAAGTGGCTGAGGCGTGTTGGGCTTGTTGGATCTGTTGAAGTTGCTGCTGCAAGTCTTGTAATTGTTCTTTTAAGTGCATGCGATCAGCAGAGACTTCAAAATAATGGGCAAATTCACGGCCTAAACGCTGACGTCCTGATTCGTCCTCAAAAATAAGCTTTAAATCTTTGCGCAGTTTGACTGAAATACCCATCACCGCAACCATGACCGTGTCCAGACTGCGGACATTGCTTTTTTGTGTGTCCGGCAAACTGACCACACCGTAGCGAACCAGATGGCTATTAATCTCGATACAGGCGCGGGAATAAGCCACTTGAATGCGGTTGCGGTCACGTTTGCCTGCGGTTACTTTATACATATTGGCAAAGGAATCCGGCTCTAGGGAGTCATCTTGTCCAGAAACGTGCAGAATTGGCTGTAAGTCTTCACGGACTTTATCCAGAACTTGATTGAGATCATGCTCAAAAGCTTGGCGTTGATGGTCTAGGGTTGCGCTGAGTTGCTGAATATTGGCCTGGGTAGTTTGTTGCAGCTGCGACAATTGTGCTGTGAGATCCGTAAAGATTTTATTTGTTTCAAACTGGCGGACAGCGGGTACTTTTTCAATCACGCGGCTGAGTGTTTGCTGTAATTCAGGGATGCCGCTGCGTTGTACAAGCAGGGTTTTGGAATTTTCTATGCCTTGACGATGACGTGTTGCTGACACAGGCAGCACGGTTGCAGCCGGAGCTTGTTTTTGAATACTGTCAATAATGTGCGCTAAAACAGTTTGATCTGGAATCTGGTCAATTTGAGTCAGTACTAAAACGCTTTGGCGCTGTGTTTGCACGGCATCTTGCTCGAATTGCTGAAATAACCGGAGTTCATAAGGATCAAATTCACCCTCACGTACTGAATGGATCATTAAGCGGATATCTGCTTTATTCCACATCGCATCTTGGGCATGTTGATCATCGATTGTCGCGACATCAGCATCCAAACCGGGCGCATCTAACCAGCGGATATTGTGCTGCAGATGCTCGGAGAGGGTCACAGTCTCTCGTTTATCTGCAACCGAGAAAATATCATCACCAATTAGTTCGTTTAATAACCGGCTTTTACCATGGTTATATTTACCAATCACCGTCACTGTTGGGAGTTGACCGGCCTGTACGATGGCGCGCAGTCGAGCCAAAGGCATGTTGTATTCAGGGAGAACAGCTAAAATTTCATGAATCGCTGCATCAAAAGTATGAATATCCATATTAATATCTTTTCCATAAAATAAATCAGGCTAAGCTGTGACAGCTCGCCTGATTTCAAGATTCAAAATATTACTTTTAACGGCATCAAGCTTGCAGGCGAGGGCGGTCGACCAATTGGTTGTCCACACCATCGACTAGACGGCTTAGCTTAAGGTCAAATACCATTTCAGCAAATGGACCTTCAACGCCATTGGCTTGACTTGCTGCTGCATCTGTATGCTCTACAGCTTCAACCACAAGGCCTTCACGTGTTGCATAAGCAAAGTCATCATAAGTGTACGGGTCGCCAGCCACGTTGATTTGCGTTGTCAGTTTACGATGACCGTCCGCAGACACGAAGAAGTGGATGTGTGCAGGGCGGTTACCGTGGCGGCCTAATTGGTTAAGCAATTGCTGTGTTGGGCCATCTGGTGGGCAGCCATAACCTGCTGGCAGAATCGTTTGTACACGATAATGACCTTGTGCATCGGTCATAATAGTACGGCGCATGTTGAACGGTGTTTGTTCGCCAGTTGGGTCAAAGTGTGAATAGAAACCTTTGGTGTTGGCATGCCAAATTTCAACTTGTGCATTTGGAATCGGTTGACCGTCTGCATTATAAATTGTGCCATGCAGCATGAGCGTATGGCCATTTGGATCGCTGCCATCATCCATGCGGGCAAAACCTTGTGAAACAGGCGCGCCAGCAACATAAAGAGGGCCTTCAATAGTACGCGGCGTTGGATTATCAATGCCTAAAGCTGCATCGGCTGCATCCATACGCATATCCAAGAAATGGTCAAAACCTAAACCTGGAGAAAGCAAGCCCGCTTCATGGCTTGTACCCAATTGGTTGATATAGGCAACGGCAGCCCAATATTCGTCAGATGTAATGTCTAAATCTTCAATGGTTTTAAATAGGTCAGAAACCACACGGTGAATGATTTGTTTAGTACGCGGGTTTCCACCTTCTTGCTCAAGCCCGCTGAGCAGGTTGATGAAGTTTTGTACTTCTTCCGTGTCGAAAATTTTAACATTTGCGTCTGTCATGGCGATCTCCTTAATATTGCCATCATGCTGGTTTTCACATCATATTTTTTGAATCATTTTATGAGTGAAGCCTGCATCGATCCTGATACTGTTTATTGAATGCTTGTTGATATATACCTTAATTTAAATGTAATCCCCTTATCCAGTCTCATTTTGGTATCTTTAAATACTAAAAAGGTATATTACAGGATGGATTTTTATGCTGCTTTGTACTGAAGTCCTTCTGGCCAATTAAGGTCTCAAAGCGTAGAACATTATTTTGAGGCTTCTTCCCTAAAAAATAACAGGCCTAAATAAGCTGCTTTCTAATATTAGATAAAATATGCCGCATTTAAATATCTAAATTTACCGATTGCTAGATCATATCGTTTGAGCAAAGGTAGAAACCGATAGAACAGAGCATGCCTGTCTGGACATGCACATTCGATAAAATGGCTTATGACTGGCTTTCTTTGGCAGATCTATAGCAAATTGTGTATGTTGAAAGATGCTGCAGCTAACCTCCAAGAAACATATTTCAAATAGAGGGATGGTTGATAATGGATAGCGCTTATTTTAATAATAATATTTAAAACATTGATTTTATTTGATAATAATTAATAAATCTTAATTTTTTTAAAAAAAGCTCTTGAAGATAAACGGTTTTCTGCCGTCCTGAATGATGATGGTCTGCTTATTTTAGCTGTCAGTACCTATTGTTTTAGGTATATAAATATACTTAAAAGAATATTGAATTTTCCATGGAATTAAACAAGTATTGGTGGTGTATAGTCAAAAACAACAGTAAGAGATGGCATGAAAAACACGGGCTAGATTTGTCGGGATGACTTACCTCATTTCAAAAGATTAAAAATGAGTAAAAATTTAATTGTTATGTAAAAGGACGTTACATGAAAAAAATACCAGCATTGGCATTATTGGCTGTTTGTTGCAATGGAGCGGTTTATGCTGATTTTGTGAAAGACAGCCAAACCGCATTAAATTTTAGAAATTTTTTTATTGACCGCAATAATTCAACCGTTCCAGATGTGGGAAGCTGGTCACAGGCTTTAGGGCTTAAATTCAGTTCAGGCTATACAGACACCCCAGTACAAGTCGGCTTGGATGTCACTTCCAGCTATGCATTGCGCTTATCAGATCATCATGCTGAAAGACCAGATACAGTTTTACCTTTTGATCCGGTAAACAATAAGCAGGAACGAAGCTACAACAAATTTGGCGCGACCCTCAAGCTGAAATATAAAGACTCTGAATTATTGATCGGTGAGCTGTCGCCGCGTACGCCAGTCGCTTTTATTGATGATTCCCGTCAATTGGTCACCACATATGCAGGCGTTGCATTTGAAAATAAATCAGTAGACAACTTAAAGCTGTCTTTGGGCCGAATCACGCATATCAATGCGCGTAACGATGACGAGTTTGAAAAACTCAGCCTGTTTGCGCCGGGCAAACCGAGAATGGAAAGCGATGGCCTGAACTATGCAGGCTTTGATTATAACTTCAGCCCTGCCATTACAGGCGCTTACTGGTTTGGACAGCTTGAAGATATTTATCAGCAGCATTATTTAAACGCATCCTACAATACGAAAGTGGGTTCAAGTAAGCTGAAATTGGATGCGCGTTATTTCCATAACAGTGAAGACGGCGATGCGTACTATGGCAAGATTGACAGCCAAACTTTCGGCATTCAGGCTAACCTTGCCAATGGCCCGCATTCATTTGCTGCAGGCGTGCAAAAAAATAAAGGCGACAACAATTTTCCAACTTTTGATGGTTATGCGCCGCAGCCATTTTTGCATACATGGTCAACGCTAGGTTTTATCAAACCTGAAGAGCTGACTTACCATGCATTGTATTCCTATGATTTTAAAGAAGTGGGCGCGCCTGGGCTGCGTGCGACATTGCGCTATTTATATGGCACCAATATTGAACGTCCAGGCTTTTCAGATAACAAAGAAACGGAAGCAAACTTTATTTTGGGATATACCGTTCCAGAAGGAAAACTGAAAGGGCTTGGTGTTGAGTGGCGTTATATTGACACCACGTCCAAATACGGAGCTGGTTACAGTGAAGGAAATGATTTCGTAGAGAATCGAGTCATTACCACCTATAGCTTTAAATTTTAATCAGATTTAAAGCAGCAGTTAAAGGAATAACGAGGAGAAAATAATGAACTTAAAAAAAATCGTATGTGCAACCAGCGTATTGGCGGCTTCTATTTATGCGCAAGCCGATATTAAAGTTGGTGTGATTACCTCATCATCAGGTCCAATCGCCATGGTTGGGATTCCGCAAAAAAATACGATTGATTTGCTGCCGAAAAAAATCGGCAATGAAAATGTCCACTATATTTCACTGGATGATGCCAGTGATCCGACCGCATCGGTTAAAGCAGTAGAAAAGTTAATCAAAGAAAATAATGTGGACGCCATTATTGGGCCGTCAGGGTCGCCAAATGCATCCGCAGTGATTGCAACTGTGGCAAAAGCGCAGGTGCCGCTATTGGCGCCGGTCGGTACAGCGTCTATTGTTATACCGATGAATGCTCAGAAAAAATGGGTGTTCAAGACCACTCAGAATGATGACATTATTGCTGAAGCGCTGATTCAGGACATGGTCAAGCGCAAATTCAAAACGCTTGGATTCATTGGCACAGCTGATCCGTATGGGGAAAACTGGGGCAAAGTAGTAAGCGCTTTAGCTAAAAAACATGGTATTCAAGTGGTGGCGCAAGAAACTTTCCAGCGTCAAGATACCTCATTAACAGGCCAAGCGTTGAAGCTGATCAGTAAAAAGCCGCAAGCTATTTTAGTTGCCGCGCCAGGAAGCGCAGCTGTTCCGCCGCAAGCAGCATTATTTGACCGAGGTTACCGCGGTCAGATCTACCAGACCCATGGCGCTGCATTGGATCAGTTCCTGACTTTAGGCGGGAAGAAAGTTGAAAATACTATTTTAGCGGCTAGCTTGATGCTGGTGATTAACGAAATTCCAAATAGTCATCCATCTAAAGCTGTGGCTTCAAAATATATCAATGCCTATAAAGCGAAATATAAACAAACTCCTGCAACGTTTGGGGCAAATGTCTACGATGCGGGTATTTTGTTAGAAAAGGCAGTGCCGGTTGCATTGAAAACAGCCAAGCCCGGTACGGTGCAATTCCGTGAAGCGTTGCGCAATGCTTTAGAAACCACCAAAGAAGTCGCAGGTACGCAAGGTGTCTACAACATGAGCCCAACAGACCATAGCGGGTTTGACAAACGTGGCCGTGAAATGATTATTGTGAAAAACGGGCAGTGGAAGCTCTTGAAATAAACCTGAGAAATTCAAGCAGTTCAGCAATTAGGGCGGTACTTATGGTATCGCTCTAAGGCGGACTCACCCTCAGGAAAGGCGGGAAGAAGTTATGGATTTAGATATTGCGTTGGTTCTTACACAGGATGGAGTAACCAGTGGCGCAATTTATGCTTTATTAGCATTGTGCATTATTTTAGTGTTTACAGTCACACGAATATTATTAATTCCTTTAGGTGAATTTGCTGTTTTTGGTGCACTCACGTTGGCATCGATTCAGGCAGGTATCCCCAGTTTAATTGTTTGGTTGGTTGCTGCATTTTTTGTAATTAATACCTTATTGGATTTGTATGCCAAGCTCAGATACAAGAGCAGCTTTAATAGCAAAATATTTATCGGAAGCGCACTTTATATTGGGCTGCTATTGCTGGCCATGTATCAGTTGCCGCTTGCAGAGTTGCCGATGTGGGGACAAATTTTATTAACATTAGCCGCGATTATTCCATTAGGACCGCAAATTTATCGTACTTTTTTTCAGCCGCTTGTAACAGCAAAACCGTTAGTTTTATTGATTGTTTCCATTGCGGTGCATGTGGTTTTGGTTGGCTTAGGTTTGGTGATTTTTGGTCCAAATGGCGCACAGACCCAATCATTCAGTGATGCATCGTTTAATCTTGGGCGGCTAGTGGTCAATAGCCAAACATTAGTGATTATTGCTGCCTTCTTTATCATGATTTTTGTATTGTGGTATTTCTTTGAAAAAACCTTATATGGCAAGGCATTGCATGCGACTGCAGTCAATCGAATCGGTGCGCAGCTGATGGGGATTTCTCCGATATTTGCTGGCAAACTGACCTTTTTTATGGCGGCGTTTATAGGTGCGCTTTCGGGCATTCTGATTGCCCCGGTGACCACATTGTATTATGACTCTGGTTTTATTTTAAGCCTAAAAGGATTTGTGGGAGCCATTATTGGCGGTTTAATCAGTTTTCCCGTTGCCGCAATTGGTGCTGTTACAGTGGGTGTCATTGAGTCGTTCTCTATGTTCTGGGCCAGTGATTACAAGGAAATTATTGTGTTCACGCTCATTATTCCATTTTTACTCTGGAAATCCTTAACAACACGCCATATAGAGGAGGACGAGGAATGAAATCTAAATACTTGTTTTTAATTTTCGTCTGTATTGTCATAATCAGTCCTGTTTTCTTACCGACCTATCAAGTGACTTTGCTGAGTTATATCGGGTTAAATGCTTTGGTTGTGCTGGGTTTGGTTTTAGTAACCGGTGTGGGGGGAATGACCAGTTTTGGACAGGCTGCACTTGTCGGTATTGGCGCTTATGCAACAGCTTATCTGACTGTGACTGAACAGTTGCCAAGCTTTCTGGCATGGACTGGAGGAAATCCGTGGTTCGGCCTATTACTGGGCATTATCATTACCTTGTGTTCTGCGGTACTGGTTGGTGGTCTGACCCTTAAACTGTCAGGGCATTATTTGCCTTTAGGAACCATTGCCTGGGGCATTTCACTGTATTATTTCTTCTCGACCATTGAGTCTTTAGGCGGCCATTCTGGCATATCCAATATTCCCAATATCTCGATTGCAGGTTATGCCTTTGATACTGGCGGCAAAATGTATTATCTCATTTGGCTGATCTTATTTGCAGCCATTGTGATTACAAAAAACCTGCTCAATTCACGTGAAGGACGCGCCATGCGTGCCCTGAAAGGCGGTCAAGTCATGGCGGAATCGATGGGCGTAAATACCTTCCGTTCCAAAATGATCGTGTTCGTCATTGCTTCGGTATTCGCTTCAGTTTCTGGCTGGCTCTACGCTCACACGCAAAGCTTTATTAACCCGACGCCGTTTGGCCTTCAAATGGGGATCGATTACCTGTTTATGGCCCTATTAGGCGGTGTAGGCAGTATTTGGGGCGCAATTTTAGGCGCAGGTATTTTCACCATGGTGCGCCAATGGCTGCAAGATTTCCTGCCGATTATCTTTGGCGCAGAAGGGCATTATGAAACCATTGTATTTGGCCTCATTATTGTTCTTTTGATGCAAAAAGCGCCAGCGGGTCTCTGGTCATTTATTACTAAACTGGTTCCAGCCAAATTTAAACCAGTGGATATTCACCCCCAAATACAGCCTGTTGCAGAACCTCTAGCGATGCAGCCATTAACGGAACCAGGCAGCGTGATCCTCGAAGCTAAAAATGTCACCAAAAAATTTGGCGGCCTAGTCGCGAATAACGACATGAGTTTGACCATTCATGCTGGAGAAATCTTAGCGCTGATTGGCCCTAATGGCGCAGGGAAAAGTACCATGTTCAACCAGATTTCAGGGGTTGATGAACCGACCAGCGGTGAAGTCATTTTTAAGGGGCAAAAGATTAATGGAATCCCTTCGCGTGAAATTGCCGAATTAGGGCTGAGCCGGACGTTCCAGCATGTCAAAATTTTGTCAGAAATGACGGTACTGGAAAACACAGCAATTGGAACGCATTTGCGCGGAGAAAAGGGTGTTTTTTCCTCCATGTTCTATTTGGACCGTGAAGAAGAAAATGTCTTGTTAAATGAAGCCAAGACTCAACTTGAGCGCGTTGGTTTAGGTGATTATCTTTATACCGAAGCAGGCAGTTTGGCTTTGGGACAGCAGCGTATTTTGGAAATTGCCCGCGCCTTATGCGCCAGTCCAAGCTTACTTTTGCTGGATGAACCGGCAGCAGGTTTGCGCTTTAAGGAAAAGCAGGCGCTAGCTGATTTATTAGCGAAGTTGCGAGCGCAAGGCATGGCAATTTTACTGGTCGAACATGATATGGATTTTGTGATGAATTTAGCAGACCGCATTGTGGTGATGGAATTCGGCCAAAAAATTGCAGAAGGTTTGCCAGAGGATATACAAAAAAATGCAGCAGTGCTGGAAGCATACCTTGGAGGTGCAGCATGAGTGATGTCAGCAAGAATGATCAAGGAAAGCCTTTACTGGAAATCTCTAATCTCAGTGTCGCTTATGGCAAAGTTGAAGCTTTGACGAATTTTAATATGCGTGTCAATGAAGGGCAGATTGTTTCTGTAGTAGGCCCCAATGGTGCAGGCAAAACCACATTATTGTCTGCCATTATAGGATTGCTTGGTTCCAAGGGTAATGTGGAGTTTGATGGTTTTATTGACCAGTGTCCACAAGTGGAGCGTATGGTGGTGAGAGGTTTGGGGCTGGTTCCAGAAAAGCGTGAACTGTTCAGCTCGATGAGTATTGAAGACAACCTGATGCTCGGCGCTTTTCAGCGTTACCGTCAGGGGGATCGCCAGTTGCAGCAGACTTTGGATGAAGTCTATAACATTTTCCCGCGCTTAAAAGAGCGGCATAGCCAGCAGGCAGGCACATTATCTGGCGGCGAGCGTCAAATGCTGGCGGTAGGCCGTGCACTTATGGCGAAACCAAAGCTTTTGATGCTGGATGAACCCAGCTTAGGCTTGGCTCCATTAATTACACGTGAAATTTTTAAAGTGATTGACCAATTGCGTGCTCATGGTGTTTCCATTTTATTGGTTGAGCAAAATGCCCGTGCGGCGCTGAAGCTCGCAGACTATGCCTACGTCCTAGAAATGGGTGAACTGTCGATGCAAGGCAAAGGCAGTGATCTGGTGGAAGATCCGCGAATTATTGAAAGCTATTTGGGCATCAACAGCAAACATCAGGATGTTTTAGCGGTGTAATTCAACCACCCACTGAATAATATGAATTTGCATGGAGGCAGAAGTGAAGCCAGATTCAAAGATTCTCGTCTATGGTGCAGGTGCGATCGGTTGCGTTGTGGCTGCAAGGCTTATCCTTGCAGGTCATAACGTGAGTTTGCTGGCGCGCGGTGAAAATTATCAGCACATTAAAGCTTATGGTATTCAATTAGATGACTTAACTGGTCAGCATCATATTCATCCTGTGCAGGTCGTGAGTGATCAGGATGATCTTGAAGCGCAAGACTATATTTTTATCACCACAAAATTTCAGGCTTTAACTGAAATCATGCCGAATTTACAGCGCATGCTGCATCAAGGTACCAAGATTATACCCTTAATCAATGGCATTCCATTTTGGTATTTTTATGGCATTGCGGAGCATCAGCCAGTACCTGCAATCCGCGTTCTTGATCCTCAAAATAAATTAATTCAGCAATTTCCTTTGCGGCATCTGATTGGCGCTGTGGTATTTATCACGGCGCAATTGCAGGGCTTTGGTCAGGTTCAATCAACTAATCCATATTTGCTTATTTTCGGTGAGCCGAATCATCAAGGTTCAGCCCGTTTGCAGGAGGTAGCGCAGCTGTTTGTAAATAGCGGCATTGAAGCGCGGCAGGTAGAGAATATTCGGGATCAAATCTGGACAAAAGTCATGGCCAATCTCAGTTCAAACCCATTATCAGTTGTTGCCAATACTACTTTGGAACATATCTATGCGCATGCGAATTTAAGCCCAATTTCCCAAGCGATCACGCAGGAAGTTCGCAGTGTTGCCGCTTGTTATGGGGCGCGTATTTCGATTGATCCCAATACTTTCATGCAGCTTGGTGCAGAAATGGGGCCAATTTATACCTCGATGTGGCATGACTACCAAGATAAAAAAACGTTGGAGCTGGCCAGTATTGCCGATGCCGTTTTTGAATTGGCAGAACAGTATGGCTGTGAGCTGCCGGTTACACGGATTATTTATGATTTAAGCCAATTTTTAAGTGCTCAATCAAGGACGAATGAGGAGTTGTCAATATGAATAGCAGTTGTTTAAATCCGCTGAATGTCAGCCAAGTTGAATGGGAGTTAAGAGTTAAACTGGCGCAATGCTATCACTTGATTGATTTTTTTGGCTGGACAGAGACCATTTTTAATCATATTTCAGCACGCTTACCAGGAGATGAACACTATTATTTAGTGAATCCCTTTGGTTTGAATTACACTGAAATAACGCCAGAAAATTTGCTGAAAGTGGATTTGGCAGGCAACAAAGTGACCCCATCTGAATATGATGCCAACCCCGCAGGTTTTGCTTTACATAGCGCTGTGCATGGTGCGCGCGATGATATCCGCTGCTTGATCCATACTCATACCACTCCAGTCAGTGCGATTGCCCAGAAACAGCATGGTTTCAAAAATGATAACTTTTATGGCGCTCAATTATATGGACGCGTGGCTTATCACACCTTTGAAGGCATTACGTTGTTTGAGGATGAAAAGCAGCGGATGATTCAAAGTTTGGGGAATCAGCATATTTTGGTGTTGCGCAATCATGGTGTCGCAGTGGGTGAGAGCAGTATTGAAAAAGCCTTTTTCCTTCTTTGGACTGTCCAGCGGGCTGCGGAAATTCAATGTTTGGCTGATTCTATGCAAGGCGCTGATGTCCTGCTGGAAGATCCCATTAAACAAAAGTGTGCAGATTTAACGCAGATGCTGATTAATGACAGCGGATTTGCCGATAAATTTTTTAAGGCGATGGTCAGGAAAATGCATGAGAAAGCTAAGGCAGCAGGCGGCGCCTCAATCTCAAACATTTGCCAGCCTGCACATTCTTCAAATCCGTCCATTTAAAGCAATGCCGTGGATCATGGCAGCTGAACCTCCAGCAACTGGCGGTTCAGTCTTAAATCAGACAATAACATCAACTTGATAAGGCTCAGCAGTCCAGCCATAAAAAGGGATAAGCGCGGCAGAAAGAGATATGCTCTTCGTAAATATGCTATTTCTATTTCATCAGGCAATTTATGGGAAAGTGCATACTTCATTAGGATAATCAGTTTAGCAGTCGGTGACAGTTATGGACAATATAGTAGGAATCAATCAACAGTTATAGAAATGGTATAATGACTTATAATAAATGTTTAGATACATAAGAAACTTAAAGTAGTGAAAAAGTTAAATTTAATATTTTTTATTATTATATATCATTAATTTGTTGATATAATTCTACTGTTGCCTATTTTCTAAATATTGAAGTAAGCTATTATATTCAAAAAATATTTTTTCTTTCCTATAGTTTTTCCCCTCAACCTACCCCACATAAAATTTTGGATTGAATTACACTCATCAGTCATTTATCGGTACAGGTTGGACATTTAAATTTTTCAGTTTAGTCTATTTTAAGAACATTGACGTTCAATTTTTACTGGTTTGAAGTTTCTAGGCGAAAGTGAATGGAAACGAAAGAAACATCAGCCTGAGTATCGTTGCCAATGGCGTAAACTGCATATTGGTATAGACGCTAAAACCATGCAAATACGGGCTGTACAGCTCACAACAAATAATGTCAGCGATTCACAAGTCCTTGGTTGATTTACTTAATCAAATCCCGCCTGATGAGCGTATTGATTCTATCTATAGGGATGGAGCATATGATACAAAATACTGCAGACAAGTGATTTCAAATCGACAAGCATATGCTGTGATTCCACCAAGAAAGAATGCAAAGCCCTGGAAAGATAAGCAAGCGAGATCTATAGAGCGGAATGAATTATTAAAAACAGTCAAACGGCTAGGAAGAGTTCTTTGCAAAAAGTGGTCTAGTTATCATCGTATAAGTTTGGCGGAAAACAAAATGCATTGCATCAAATTATTGGGTGATAAATTAAGGGCAAGGAGTTCTTATATTCAGGTGAATGAGATTCATGCAGGTGTAGCGGTCTTGAATAAATTCACAGAATTAGGGCGCCCTCATACCCAAATTGTCACTTAAATTCGGGGCATTTAGGGCAGCTCTGTCTTTAAGGTCTTTATGCAGCAATTAAGGTCTTTATGCAGCAAAGCCGAACTGAATGACCAGAATTAAATACACTATTGTAATTATTTATACACTATAGTAAATTTATTAACTGGTAATTATTCATTCTAGAGGAATTCTTCACCAAAATTTTAATTTAAGAATGTGAGAAACAAAATGTTAAAGATTCGAATGTCACGTCCAGACGAAGGTAATCAAGTGGTTGCCATCTGGAAAAGTTCTGTTGATGCAACACATGATTTTCTTAGTGCAGATGATCGTATAGAAATTGAAAAAGAAGTCGTTGGCTTTTTTTCAGAGACCCCAGTATGGGTTGCGACCAATGCTGAGGATCAAGCCCTAGGTTTTATGTTTTTACATGATGAGCATCTGGAAGCATTATTTATTGATGCTGCTGCCAGAGGGTTAGGTGTAGGGAAGGCGCTTTTATTACATGCGTTAAGTCTATATCCAAATTTAACCGTTGATGTAAATGAACAAAATCAGCAAGCAGTTGGTTTTTATCAACATATGGGATTTCAGGTTTCTGGTCGTTCACCCGTTGATAGTCAAGGTCGAGCTTATCCATTGTTGCACTTAAGCATAGCCCCTTCAGTTTAAGCAGTTTTACCCCATTCGGTAGTAAATGTGTTTAGACCTAAGACTTCTTTTGACTAAATGCAACGACATAAACACAAGGTAACTGATGATCAGGATTTTGTAGTTTGCAGTCGGCTGGAGCCGTCAGCGCGATACAATCTCCAGTTTCTAAATGAAATAATTGTGTGTCAATTTGAATATCAAGCTGTCCGCTTAAAAGCCATATGGTTTGACCATTTAGGTGTTCATATGCACTTGCAGGCATGAAGAGCTGACCTGATGCCGGAATCTCAATTTTAATCAACTCTGGATTTGCCCCAGCAGGAGAGATTGACCATCGTGTAATACCGAATTGGTTGTCTGTCCAATGTTGTTGCGTGTGTTTCTTAGAGAGTAAGACACTAGTGTTTTGGCTTAGTTCAGCTTCAGCAAAAAGTTTAGATAGGGTAATACCGAGTGCATTTGCTAAGCGGCCAAGTATTGCAGCACTTGGACTAGAGGCGCCACGTTCGACTTTACTAATCATGGCTTGGCTCACGCCTGAGTATTCTGCTAACTCAGCGACAGTCCAACCTTTGCTCTTTCGCTGCTTTAGCAATAAGCGAGCGATTTCAGTATCAAGTACTTGCGTATCAGCTTTGTCAGCCATTATACGACCCTGTGATTTCAAACCTTTGTATTATGCGATAGAAACTCAATATTGTTGTATAAAATCAGCATTGTATTTTCTATCCAATATTGCCAATTCATCTGAGTAATATTTTATATTGCTATACAGCACCCTAATTAACTACATGAGCCACATCTCCGGATGTGGCTTTTTTATGCCCGCAATTTAATAATCAGAGGACATCTAGATGAACTCAGCCGTAATTCATCCCAAAACCCTTCACGGCAAAACGCTTTGTGGAGACTAAAAATATGACTCAAGCCGAATGGCTGGAAGTAAGACGCAAGGGTATTGGCAGCCGTGACAGTGCTGCTGCTTGTGGCCTTAATCCCTTGATGTCGATGCTGGAACTATGGATGATCAAGACAGGACGGATTCAACAAAATATTGAGGATAAAAGTGAAGGGCATGCACCTTTGTATTGGGGCAAGCAGCTTGAACCCTTAGTGGCTGAATACTACAGTATGTATACCAACTTTAAAGTGCGTAGAGTCAATTCGGTATTACAACACCCTGATCCAGAAAAACCTTTTATGTTAGCCAACTTGGATTACTCAGTAGTAGGGAGTGCAGAAGTACAAATTCTGGAGTGTAAAACCGCAGGGGAATATGGGGCTAAACTCTGGCGAGACGGTGTGCCGTTATACATCCTCTGTCAGGTACAACACCAATTGGCCGTGACAGGCAAGAAAGCAGCGCATATTTGTGTACTGCTCTGCGGACATGAAACGGGGATTTTTAAAGTGACGCGCAGTGACTCGGTCATTCAGCATATTGTGAATGCAGAACGCTATTTCTGGGAATGAGTCGAGAAGGATACACCGCCGGATGTGGATGCCAGTGCATAGGCAGCCAATGCTGGAGCTGGGATGGGAGATAGAAATCTCTTTAATAAGCTTGGTCAAACGGCTAGTCCTTATGCTTACTCATTGGCTGGAGCTAATGCCGCAGCAATAATGGATGACAAGTGGTTTTGTGGTGCAAGGCCAAATTATGCGAATGTATCTATGGCTGCCATTGCAAATACGGTTGGTAGGCAGTTTGGAGAGAAAGCTGAGAATTGGTTAGCAAGTGATAATCATGCTGATATTGTTAAGAATTTTGATCCAGAAGAGTATCTTACTCTTGAAGCTATGCGATCAAAAACGAGACCTTTATTAGTAAAGGATTATAGTCAAAGCCCAAGATCGGCAATAAGAGATATTTCACCTACGCAACTTCCAGTGCTGACTTAATATGATAGTAATACGGGAAAAACTAGCTTAGTAGAAACCCAGATGCATTGCATCAAATTATTAACCGATAAATAAACTGCTAGAAGCTTTCAATGCCAAGTTAATGAGATTCATGCACGTGCAGCATTGAGCAGGCTTATTCATTGGCAAATGTTGTGCAATGAATAAGCCTTTAATATTACCAAAATTTAAAGATTACCAATTATACTTTACACCTACTTGAAAGTTAGCTGGTGCGCCATAGTAACTATTTAAAGTCGATAAATGATATTTCTCATTCAATAGATTATTAATATTTAAATTTGCTGTGAGATTTTCATTGATTTTATAGCGCGCCATTAAATCAACTATGCCATAGCTCCCTTGTTCTGATTTAAATGAATTAGTACGCGTGACATATGAATAAATATCACTTTGCCAGCGAACACCACCACCTACAGTTAAAGCTTTATCAAGTTGGGGGAATGTATACGAAGTGAATAGCTTTGCTGTGTTGTCTGGAATATCACTATTCAAGTTTTCAACAGTACTGCTTTTAGAAATATTACGGGTAAAACTTGCTGAGACTTGCCATAATTCTGTCAACTTACCAGTTGCTTCCAATTCAAAACCACGGCTTTTAATACCAGATTCAGCTCGGTAAATTTGTACTTCCCCAAAACCGAAATCCTTTCTTACTTTATTTCCGAATTCATCTAAAACTTCAATAGCCTTATTGTTCTCTTTGGTTTCATAGATTGCTGCACCAACATTTAGTTGGTTATCAAAAAACTCACCCTTGATCCCAAGCTCGAAACTATCACCAACTACTGGCTCGATAAATTCCCCATGAATATCATAGCGATCTTGTGGATTGAAAATAGTGGTATAACTGGTATAGGCTGTCCAATTCGGTGTGAAATCGTAAGTTAAGCCAACATAGGGTATAACTTCTTTTTCTTGTTGTTTCTTGTAGGTCGCAGTACCGCCTGTTTCGGGATTGGTTTTTGAAATTCTTTCCCAGTCATCAAAGCGAGCGCCAATAATTAATGCGAGTGGGTCACTCAGTTTTAAGCGGGCAGCAGTAAATGCGGAGAGGCTTTTTTCATCTGTACTATACCAGCCATTGGTTTTTAAATCCGGTTTAGCTGGCGTATAGCCATCCCAAGCAAAAATATTATCTATTGTATTTACATTCCAACCCGTTGAGCTAGGACGCTTATTTTCACTTTTTGCATAAGTCGTTCCTGCCACAATTTCATGCGTTTGATTAAACAAATCAAATGAGCCATTCAGTGTTAAATTAAATAAATCTTGGGTGGGTTTATAGTCCCAGCGTGTTCCATAAAGCACACTGCCAGCGCCAGTTGCTTTATTTATTCCTGAACCGGAAAATACATAGCCGACAATTTCATCAGAAGAGGTAATGGTGCGGGATGCAACGCCTTTTATTTTCCAGCGGTCATTAAGCTGATGTTCAATATCAGCAAAATAGCCTGTTGTTGAGCGGTCGGATGTTGACCAATTGGCCGCGGCTGAATCAGACCGTGACCAATCGATAGGTGTTCCATCTGTGTAATACGTTGGTAAACCGCTGCGGGCAATGCCTTCTATATCAATTTGTTGGTAGCTAACACCAAGGCTGGCTTTGGTATTATCATTTAAATCGGCTTCAACAACCCCATAAGCGACTTTGCGTTCCTCGCTGTAACGGTCTATATATGAATCGCCTGTTTGATATGCAAAGACTGTACGTCCACGAATTGTGCCTTCTTTATTGAGTGGGGTGGATATATCAAGATCGGTGCGGTAAGTATCCCATGAACCGGCGCTTGCACTGACAGACGCTTTAAAATCTTCTAATGGCTTCTTTCGTACCATATTGATACTGGCACTGGCTGTGCCTGCGCCAGTCATTAATCCATTTGCTCCACGAACAATTTCAACGCGATCAAAAAGAGCTGTGTCTTGGCTTTGGAAAATACTTGAATATGAGTTGAGTAGTTTTATGCCATCTAGTAAATAGCTGTCTACGGTTTGACCGCGTGCATAAATTGGAGAGGTGTCTGAGCCGATATTGCCGCCTTGCTTAATGGTTAAGCCTGCAGCTTGATTGGCGACATCCATAAGCTGAGTAAGATTTTGATCTTCCATTTGCTGTCGTGTGACCACACTGACTAATTGTGGCGTTTCTTTTAATGACAGGGCTAAACCTGTAGAGGCTGCTGTTGCCTTAGCTGTATATGAATTTGTTCCTTCAGTCGTTAATGGGCTTTCTTTATTTGCAGTGACCATAATTGCGGGTAATTGCGTTACTTCATGGGCGGAAGCATTCGTATCTTGAGATGTTGTACTTGCTTGAGTTGTATTGAGTTGGCTGTGCTGAGTTTCGCTGGCTGCTTTGTGAAGAGGTTTAATGCTGAAGCCACCATTTTCCAGTTTAATTGCTTCTAAGTTCGCAGGCTGCAATAAAATTTTTAAAGCTTGTTCAGGAAAATATTGTCCCTGTAAGCCCTTACTATTTATTTTTGAAAATGCTTGAGCATCATAGCTAATCGTTATTCCTGTTTGAATAGCAAGCTGTTTTAACGCTTGATCGAGTGTGCTTTTTTTAACGGTGATACTCTGTGCGGCAGCGGCATAGCCATTGGTTGACAGTACTCCAACTGTAAGAGCCGGAGCTCCTAATAAAACTGCTCGAATCGCAATAGCTAATGTGGTTTTGACCTGAAATTTTGACATAAAATTTGCATCTGAAAGTATGTTTATCTATAAGTCGAATAAAAAAGAAAAAGAGCTCACATTTTTTATTTCTTAGAATAGCTAAAAATTTTAGCTTTTAAAGCTATTCTAATTTTTGGATCTATGTATTTGAATTAATTTTTAAAATTCAGTTTTTACCGAAAAAGAAATAGTCCGGGGAATACCCAGCGAATATGTCGTTGCCCAATAATCTTTACCCGTTAAATTGGCAATATTTAAATTAAAAGTTGTTGGAATTGATGAAATACTCGTTTTATAGCGGGCACCAAGGTCAAAGATTGTATAACCATCTATTTCTTGCTGGTTGAGGCTATCTTTGTACATATTACCAGTGTAATAGGCGCCGCCAGTGAGTGTTAAACCTTGTATTTGAGGAATATTGTATTCAGTATAAAGTTTTACTAATGTATCCGATGCTCCTGTTGGTTTTTTTCCCTCCAGCATTTTATTGGTGGCTTGATCAATTTCTAAATCCATAAGTGTACCGCCAGTCATAACAGTTAAGTTGTCTGTTAGTTTTCCTGTCAGTGTTATTTCAAGCCCTTGATGGATCTGTAAGCCGTCTTGATTAATGTTTATTTTTCCGTTAGGTGTTCTTTCTTCAAAGTTATTGGCTTTTTCTATTCTAAATAAAGCAGAGCTGAGTAATAAGCGATCTGAAAATGCATATTTTGCGCCT
Source organism: Acinetobacter entericus (assembly GCF_026168575.1). Classification (NCBI taxonomy): domain Bacteria; kingdom Pseudomonadati; phylum Pseudomonadota; class Gammaproteobacteria; order Moraxellales; family Moraxellaceae; genus Acinetobacter; species Acinetobacter entericus. Next base: position 72,224 of record NZ_JAPEQW010000007.1, on the reverse strand, counting down.
AATTCATATTGTGTACTGATTGTTGGATTTAAAATTTTTCCAGGCTCATTATATAGTTCACTATCTAAAGGAACAGTTGAACCTTTTTCTAAACCTTCCATATAACTTGCATATGTTGTTAATTTTTCTAATGGTTTATAAATTAATGAAACTGTTGGCGTGAGTTTAGACTTATCATAGCTAGATGTTTTTTTACCCGCGGTATCATAATTTTTTGTTTTGATTGTGGTGTAATTCAGACCAATAAGTGCATTCCATTGATTATTAAACTGAATATCATCACCAATAATGACATTATAATTCGAATTATCAGCTGATTTATATTTCCTACCCCAATCATTTCCATCTAAGCCTGTTGGCTTTTCCCAACTGATTAAATCGTTAGGGTCGATAAAGGCAGGTGAATTAGCCGCACTTTTTGAGCTGATAACATGTTGTTTTGTTTCAAGGAAGTCACCCGACAAACCAACAGTTAATTTATGCTGTATCCCAAATGTATTAAATAGGCTATCTAGGTACGTATATGCGCCTTGAGCTATATTTTCTGATGGGGCACTTCGAGATACCCATCCATTCACATAGCCCGCATCGGCGTAGTATGCAGGGTATAAATTGATTGATTCTTGAGTATCTTTTTTAAGCATATAAGCAGAACGCAAACTAAATTGATCATTGATTTTATAATTTGCGTTTAAACCTATTCTGTCTGTTTTTATGTCGAGATAAGTCCAATCAGGAGTATAGGTTTTGTCGTTTTTAAGTGGCTTAATCCAATAGTCTAAAGCACCGAAATTGCTATTAGCATAAGCATAAAATCTAGAATCGATACCGTCCAATTTATATTCCGTATGGGCGCCTTCCAGTTGTAGCAGCAAATCATCATTTACATTCCAATCAATTGCCCCACTGATTAAAGTACGTTCAATATTTTGATTTTTTTTACCTGTTTCACCATTTTGATATGAGGCATTGAACCGATAAGCAAATTGACCCTCGTCATCAATTTTATTGCCTAAGTCAACATGCCCAAACCATTGCTGGTTACCATAATTCCCCAAAGTTAAATTGCTTAACTTTTCATATGTCGGACGTTTTAATACATAATTTGTAGTTCCACCGACGTTACCTACACCGTACATAAAACCTGTTAATCCATTCATTATTTCAACACGATCTAATTCTTCCATCGCGATACCTGTTGAAGTGGAAGATAATCTGAGACCATCCATCACGCCGCTTTGAGTGTGAAAACCGCGTATGGCTGCGTAGGGTGTGCCATAAACGGTGGAGGGTGCTGAGTTTTGAATCACAGGATTCATTTTGTAAATTTGATCCATATCCCCAGCGACAGCATTTTGAATCAAATCACTCGATATGACCGACACGGAGTATGGCGTATCTTTTAAATCTTTTGCTCCCCATGGGCCAACTTGTTTAAGCTGTTTTACAACATAGCCATTTTCAACACTGCCATCTTGTTCAGCACTCGCAATGACTGTAATGGTTGGGAGCAGGTTTGGTTCCGGCTGATTTAATGTATCTGCAGATGCTAAAGTATTGACGTTTTCTACGGCATAAAGTGTTGTTGATATTAAGCTTACAGATGTAAGTGGCAGACTTGCAAAAGTAGTTCGGATTGCTAAAGCCAGTAGCGTTGGCGGTGTTTTAACTTTCATAAATGTGTTCTTCAAGAATAAAAAGGTTTATTACTATTAGTCGAAGAACAGCTTTAAAAAGCTCATTTTTTTACGTGGAGTATATATGGGCTATAAAACTCTAAATTAAGGCTGTTTGCATGAGCGATAGCCTCAAGACTTTGATCAATGTGCACCAAAGAAAACACGCCTGAAATTTGAATATTTTCAATACTGGGGTCTATAAAATACGTGCCTTGCTGGTAACGGTATAATTCGTGTAGAACCTTTTTGAGAGGCCAGTTCTCAACGACTAATAAATGTTGCGTCCAGTAGGGCTGGTCATTTTTTAAAGGGATTGCGTTAGATATATGTTGAGCATTAAAAACAGCACGAAATCCTTGTTTGATTATTTTTTCTTTTGCAGGCTCAGCGGAATGAATGGCTACAGCATGTTCATAAACATTTAATTTAGTTTTTTTCTTTTCTTGCCGTACAGTAAATTGGGTACCTAAGGCTTCCAAGTCACCATTTGACGTACTCACAAAGAAAGGGCGTTTATACGGGTCTTTAGCAGTTTTTATATAAATTTCACCGGCAATCAGTTTAATTTTCCGTGATTGCTTTGTGTATTCGACATTGATATAGCTATTGCTGGCCAGTATAAGTTGAGAGCCGTCATCTAAAGGAATGTTCTTAATTTCACCAATATCTGTGTGATAGTCAGCTTGCCATTTTGACCAAGGCAATTGATATAAAAAAAATGTGAGTGTGAACAGGCCAATTAAGCTCAATAAAGTATTATTTTTTAATGTCTGATGAAATTCATTCTTTGAACGGGTAAAAGATTGATGGCTTAAATTTGCCGGCAGTTCATTGAGCCCTGAGATGATTTTTTGGACTTGCTCAATGGCCAGTGTATTTTCAGATTTTTGATTTTTCCATTGTTCAAATTGCTGATACTGTTCATCACTAACTTCTCCAGAGTGCAAAATCACCAGCCAATCAGCTGCTTCATCTAAAATGTGTTTGGACAGTTTTTCTGGAGTTGTCATATGTGAATGATAAATTATTGTTGTTGAAGACTGATACAGGCAAGAAAAGCGAGTTTCATGTCCCGTTTTACTGTGGCTTCAGAAATATTAAGCTGTGCACAAATGCTTTTATAGGTTAGGCCATCGAGTTGAGATAATAAAAAAACTTGTGCTGCACGTGCGGGTAATTTTTCCAAGACTTTATGGACTTGAAATAAGGTCTCACGAATACAGATTTCATGTTCAGCAGATGGATAAAACTCAGCAGGTAATTGGGCCAATGCCTCTAAATATAAGCGTTCCACTTGCTGATGACGCCAATGGTCAATAATGACATGTTTGGCAATGCCAAGTAGCCATGCTCTGGGTTCCTTAATATTTTCATGTTGATAATGGCTTTTAAGGGCACGATAAAAGACTTCCTGGCTTAAATCTTCAGATTGATGATGATGCTGAAGTTTGTGCTTAAACCAGGATAGTAAAGTCGTTTGGTGTGTTTGATAAACATGGCTAAACCATAACTGCTTATGTACATTTAAATTCATCAAATAGCCTTAAAAACAGAATCAACCAAATCTAAACTCTAGAAAGAAATAGATTTTAATAAAAATATTTATTGAATCTTAATGATAATCATTATTAAATGCAATATTATTATTTACACAAAGTAACATCTTTTTTGAGCTGTTTATTCATCTCATCCGTCTAAGTAAATAACGATGCGTAATCACCGTATTACGTTTGCAATGTTAGTGGTCTAGTCATGAAATCCCTTTCTTTTCAGTTCAACACTCAAAATCACCATCGATTTATTGTGTTAATACGTATTCTGCTTGCTTCATTAGGCGGTTTTGTTGCAGCAAATTTAACGGTTGCTATGGTTGGGTTGCTCTTTCCAAATCAGCTTGCAATCGCTACATATACCGGTTTTTTGATTAGCTTCATTGTTTGGTTAGTGTTCATATTGACTGTATTCAGTATAAAAAGCACTTTAAAAATGGTCTGCTTATCCATCGGTTTGTTATTTAGCCTTGGGTGTATCGTCAGCGCACTAAAAATTTGGGGAAGCACATGAAAGAGGGCTTTCGCCAAAGCATGGCTTGGCTGCATACATGGACAGGTTTGGTCGTTGGCTGGATCTTATTTTTTGTATTTTTAACAGGTACAGCAGGTTATGTTCAAATTGAACTGACACGATGGATGCAGCCTGAAAAAGCATTGCAGTCCAATGTTATTGTCCCTGAAAATGAGCAACTGGATAAAGCCTATCATTATTTAAAAAATAATCCTGACGCGCAAAAAGCCGAACGCTGGGGAGTGAATCTGCTCACCAATCAGCGCGGTGCAGATGACTTCGCTGTCAATTGGACTTCTCCGCCAAAAGAGGAAGGGAAACGGGGTAAATATCATAAAGAAGTCCTTGATGTTTCATCAGGGCAACCTGTTTCTGAGCAAATCCAGCCTCGTGAAACAGGTGGAGGTTTTACCCTTTATCGTATGCATTATGCCTTGCACTATATTCCTTATGATTGGGGCATTCGGATCGTGGGCATTTGCACCATGTTTATGTTCGTCGCCATCATTTCGGGCATCATCACCCATAAAAAAATATTTAAAGATTTCTTTACGTTTAGACCCGCCAAAGGTCAACGCTCTTGGTTAGATGCACACAATGTCATTAGTGTGATTGCTTTGCCTTTTTATATCATGATCACGTATAGCGGTTTAATTTTCTTTGCCAATGCTTATATGCCTTTGGGTGTTCCAATGGTTTATGGCTCAGGAGAGAAAAATACAGAACGCTATTATGCGGAACTTTACCCAACAAACTCTCGTTTTAATAAGGATGATTCTGCTGTTCCGCCAGCCATGGGGGAAATCCAACAGAAATTCGTACCTATTCAGCCTTTACTTGCAAAAGTTCAAAGTGAATGGGGCGGATCACAAAAAATCAGTCAGGTAAATTTTTATCCTGATCAAGGTAAAACTTCTGCAAAAATTGAATTTTACCAAACTGGCAGCGATACGATTGCAAGAAAACGCACATCTTTAAGTTTTGATTTATATACAGGTCAAAAGATAGTTCAGGAAAAGTCCAATGAAGATAAGGCGCCGATGGTCTTTGGTACAACTGTATTAGGGCTGCATGAAGGCTTATTTGCATCGTCATTTGCACGTATCTTATATGTGCTGACAGGGCTTTTAGGCACAGCCATGATTGCGACAGGCTTGGTGCTGTGGACCGTTAAACGCCGGCCAAAACAATTAAAAGCGGATCGAATGAGTTTTGGGCATGCTTTAGTTGAACGTTTAAATATTGCCATGATTGCTGGTTTACCCCTTGCGATAGCCGTGTATTTTTGGGCAAACCGTTTGATTCCTAGCGACTTTGCTAACCGTGCCAATTGGGAAGTGCATTGTTTATATATCACTTTATTGGCGAGTTTTATTTATGCCTTAAGTCGGCCGATTGTCCGTGCTTGGATTGAGATATTGGCTTTTGCTGCTTTGGCTTATTTATTGTTGCCTATCCTCAACTTTGTCACGACAGATCGTCATTTAGGCGTATCACTTTTTCACCAAGACTTTGCATTAGCCAGTATTGATCTGGGATTTATTTTCCTTGGAATCGTGTTTGCATGGGCAAGTTACCGTGTGTGGTGCAAGCGGGATTCTATTTTAAAACCTGTTGTTAAAAAAACCAAAAAACCACGTGTTTCTCCGGCAGATGATGTGATTGAACTTCCGCGGTCAGAGGAATTGTCATGAGCATAGTGTCGATCAATATTTTAACCGCAATATTTTTGAGCTATATCGGTTTATTTGCTTTAAATCTTTCCATGGAACGCAATGCAAAACTGGTTTTGAAAGCGCCGTTATCTTTAAAAAAAATCCAAATACTTAAAGTCTTTGGATGGATATTTTTAGCACTTTCATTATTTCACAGCATTTTAGCATGGGGTGTTTCGATCGGGATCACCGCATGGTTTGGCGTCATCACACTGATTGCTGGAGCAATCGTGTTTATTCAATCTTATCAAGCAAAGTTGAATTTGAATTTATCAAGCATGGCTTTTTTTATTGTGATTGGATTGCAATTTTTTCGACTGTAAATGAGTGAGTTTTATGAGTAATCAAAATATAGATGTAGCGAAAAAACGCAATTCATGGGGTCGAAAACTGAAATATATCATTGGATTTTCTGTATTCATTTGGCTGATCATTGGGGGAATATATTGGAAAAAGACTTCAAATCAACCGAAAGAAGAGTATAGCCAGTGGAGTAAGCCTGTTCCAGTACGTGTTGTGCCTGTACAGCGCAGCAATTTAGATGTTGAAATTAAAGCCATTGGTACGGTTGTTCCAGTGCATACGGTAAATGTGCAAAGTCAGGTTTCTGGCGTGCTGCAACAGGTTTATTTCAAAGAAGGGCAATGGGTAGAAAAAGGGCAGCTATTGGCTCAGATTGATCCTGCTTCATTTAAAGTGGCCTTGGCGCAAGCTGAGGGTGCAAGACAGCAAAATCTTGCGCAATTAAACAATGCGGAAACTGAACTTGCACGCTATCAATTGCTGTTTAAACAAGACTCTATTGCCAAACAGCAAGTTGAACAGCAGCAGGCTTTGGTGAATCAGCTGAAAGGGCAAATACAATCCAATCGTGCGCAAGTCGACGCTGCAAAACTGCAATTGTCCTATACCCGAATCTATTCACCAATAGATGGCCGTGCCGGCTTTAAGCAAAAAGATGCAGGCAACTTGATTCAGGCCAATGAAAGCACAGCTTTGGTGACCATCACGCAAGTTCATCCTGTTTATGTACAGTTTGCAGTGGCAGAAAATCATCTCACAGGACTCCGTGAAGCCTTAAAATCAGGTCAACAGGTCAAAGTCAGTGCATGGGACAAAGCAGAACAGCAACAGCTCGCAGTCGGTCAAGTGCAGGCATTGGACAACCAAATTGATGTCAGTACAGGCACTTTAAAATTAAAAGCGGTATTTGATAATCGTGATGACAGCTTATTTCCAAATCAATTTGTCAATGTGCGCTTAAGTGCGCAGACCATTCAAAATGCCGTCAGTATTCCAAGTGACGCTGTTCAGCATGGGGCAAAAGGCACCTATGTTTACGTCATCAATAAAGACCATAAAGCTGAGATCAGAAGCCTAAAATTAGGTTTAAGCAGCAATGGTCAGATTGAAGTTTTAGCAGGCTTAAACGGTACTGAAAAAGTGGTGCTTGAGGGGATTGACCGTCTTTCAGATGGCAAAGAAGTTCAAATTATTGCTGATGATCAACCGCATCCCCCTGTAATGGAATCTGCTGCTGGATAAATCATGAATATTTCACGGTTCTTTATTGTACGTCCAGTCGCAACCACGCTGCTGATGCTCGCGTTGCTGTTTAGCGGTTTGCTGGCTTGGCGAATGCTTCCTGTATCTGCTTTACCGCAAGTCGATTATCCGATTATTCAGGTGTATACCTTTCAGCCTGGCGCAAATCCAGATACGGTACAGCGAACGATTACCGCACCACTTGAACGTGAAATGGGGAAAATTGCTGGCTTAAAACAAATGTCATCCAACAGTTCAGTTGGGGCATCTGTTATTACCTTACAGTTTGATCTCAGTGCTGAATTGGGCGTGGTGGAGCAAGAAGTTCAGTCTTCATTAAGTACTGCGAGCAGTAAATTACCCAATGATTTACCAACACCGCCAATTTACCGCAAAGTAAACCCTGCCGATGTGCCCGTCATTACACTTGCTATTAGTTCTGATGCTTTACCCTTAACCACTGTGTATGACATGGTGGATACTCGGGTTGCGCAAAAGTTGTCGCAACTGGCGGGTGTCGGTATGGTGAGCCTAGCAGGTGGTCAACGCCCTGCAATCCGTGTGCAAATGAATCCGGCTGCGCTGGCAAGTTATAAAATGAGTGCGGAAGATGTTCGATCTGCGATTGATTCTGCCAATGCAAATCAACCGAAAGGCAGCTTTGATGGACCATTTCGAACCACCATGCTGGATGCCAATGATCAAATTCGCTCAATTGAAGATTATGAAGCTTTAATTCTCCGTTGGAATAATGGCGCACCCATTCGTCTTAAAGATGTTGCAACTGTCATTGAGGGTAGTGAAGACCGTTATATGGCAGCATGGGCAGACAGCCAATCAGCCATTTTGGTCAATGTGCAGCGTCAACCAAATGCCAATGTCATTCAAGTTGCCGATCAAATTAAACAGGTTTTACCTGAGCTGCAGCAGAATCTTCCTGACAATGTCAAAATTCGTATTTTGACTGATCGAACTGAAAGTATTCGTAGTTCGATTCATGATGTGCAAAAAGAATTGGTTTTTGCTGTGTGTCTAGTGGTGATGGTAACGTTCTTATTTTTAAGAAATCTTTCTGCCACGATTATTCCAAGTATTGCTGTACCGCTGTCGATTATCGGTACATTTGTTTTGATGCACTTTTTAGGCTTTTCAGTGAATAACTTAACGCTGATGGCGCTGACCATTGCTACAGGTTTTGTGGTTGATGATGCCATTGTGATGTTGGAAAACATTGCTCGACATCGAGAGTCAGGCGAAAGCTTATTGCAAGCGGCCTTAAAAGGTTCAAGAGAAATTGGCTTTACCCTGATTTCACTTACTGTATCGTTAATTGCCGTGCTCATTCCTTTGCTGTTTATGGGCGATGTAGTGGGGCGTTTGTTTCATGAATTTGCGGTGACTTTAGCGGCTGCCATTGCATTATCCCTCGTCGTTTCACTCACCCTAACCCCAATGATGTGTGCATATTTGCTGAAAAATACGCAGCATGCGCCATCACGTAGCCGATGGAGTTTAGATTGGGTCATTCAGCAATATGGCAAAGGCTTAGAGTGGGTATTTAAGCATCAGGCATTCACTTTAGCGGTGATGCTGAGTACGGTCATCTTGGCTGGTGTGATGTATTGGATGATTCCTAAAGGCTTTTTTCCCGTACAAGACAGCGGCGTGATTCAGGTGGTGACAGAAGCGCCTGATGATATTTCGTTCCACGCCATGAGTGAGCGTCAGCACGCTTTGGCGCAGCAAATTTTAAAAGACCCTGCGGTTGAAAGCTTGTCTTCATTTATTGGCATTGATGCCAATAATCCAAAACTCAGCAATGGCCGGATTCTCATTAACCTTAAACCGTATGCTGAACGTGATAGTGCATCGCAAGTGATGACTCGTTTGCGAGGAGAATTTGATCAGGTCAAAGGCATTCAAGGCTGGATGCAGCCTGTGCAAGAATTAAGTATTGAAGACAAAATTAGCCGTACGCAATATCAATTGAGTCTTACTGCAACCCACAGTGCAGATTTAGAGCAATGGACACCAGTTTTGGTAGATGCTTTACGCAAACAAGCTGAATTTGCCGATGTCACCAGTGACGGTGGTGGATTGGGCTTGCAGGCATTTATTGATGTTAATCGTGATGCTGCAGCACGTTTAGATTTAAGTATTGAAGATATTAGTTTAGCACTGCAAAACTTATTTGCTCAGCGACAAATTGCCACTTTATATACGCAGTCGAATCAATACCGTATTGTGTTAGAGCTAGCACCAGAGTTAACGCAAGGTTTTGATGCTTTGGCACAAACTTATATTCATAATAGCAATGGCGAACCGATTCTCCTCAGTTCAGTGGCAACCATTGTGCAAAAGCGTGTCCCGATTCTTCTGCAGCAACAATCACAATTCCCCGCCAATGGTGTGTCATTTAATTTGGCGCAAGGCGTGGCATTGGGTGATGCAATTAAGGTAATTCATCAAGTTGAACAGCAACTCAATTTGCCAATTGATGTCAAAGTGAAACTACAAGGTGCTGCCGCTGCGTATGAAAATTCACAGCAGCATACTTTCTGGTTAGTAATCGCTGCAATTGTCACTATGTACATCGTATTAGGCATTTTGTATGAAAGCTTTATTCATCCGATTACCATTCTTTCTACATTACCTTCTGCAGCTATTGGCGCTTTGCTTGCACTATTTATGGTGAATCGACCATTAGACATGATCGCGTTGATTGGCATTATCTTGCTGATTGGTTTGGTTAAAAAGAATGGCATCATGATGGTGGACTTCGCATTGGCTGCTCAGCGCAATGAAGGCTTATCGCCGCAACAGGCCATTTATCAAGCGGCTTTAATGCGTTTCCGTCCTATTTTAATGACTACATTGGCAGCATTGGTGGGTGCAATTCCCTTGATGTTGGCATCGGGTGCAGGGGCAGAGCTGAGACAACCGCTCGGGATTGTGATGGTCGGTGGATTGTTGTTAAGTCAAATTCTGACATTGTTTACGACGCCTGTGGTTTATCTGTTTTTTGATCGTCTGCAGCAATCTTTTAGTCAGTCAGACTCAAATCAGTTCGATGTTGATACAGCTGTTACAGATAATGCAGGGAGAGAGTCTTGAAATTACTCTCAGCCTTTATTCATCGGCCAGTGGCAAGTGTCTTAATTGCCATTGCTATTGTTTTATTGGGAATTGTGGCCTATTTGCGTTTACCCGTTGCGGCCTTGCCTCAAGCAGATATTCCCACTATTGTGGTGCGGGCAAGTTTGCCAGGTGCAAGCCCTGAAAGTATGTCTGCCACTGTAGCAACGCCCCTGGAACGTGCCATGATGGGCGTTTCAGGGGTGAAAGCCATTAACTCGTCAAGCAGTCAAAGTTCAGCGCAAGTGGTTTTGAATTTTGATTTGGCAACAGATATTAATGAAGCTGCAAGAGAAGTACAGGCAGCCATCAACGCTGCCATGTCGCAGTTGCCGTCAGGCATGCCAAGCCCACCTGAATATTTTAAAGTCAATCCGAGCCAAAGCCCTATTTTTTACTTGGCATTGAGCTCACAGCATTTATCTGCGGGTAAATTGTATGAAATAGCCAGTGATTTGCTACAACCCAATTTGGCACAGGTCAGCGGCGTCGGTGAAGTCTCGATTGATGGGGCTTCCATGCCTGCGGTGCGGATGAGCTTAAATCCCAATGCGCTGATTTCACAGGGTGTTTCTTTAGAGCAAGTTCGTGAAGCGATTGTGAAAAGCAACCGTACACAAGCACTGGGTGTGGTTGAAACTGATCAATTACGCTGGCAAGTGGCGCTTTCGAGTAATTTAAAAACAGCTGAAGATTTTGCCAATCTTCCAGTTTATAAAAATGCTCAAACGATTGTACGGTTAAAAGATGTTGCAGAAGTTCAAGATTCAGTAGAAAACCGTTATGTCAGTGGTTTTCATAATGGTCAACCAGCGGTCATTATTAAAATTAGCCGGCAACCGAATGCCAATACCGTTGCAACTATTGAGAAAATTAAGGAAAGGCTGCCTGAATTACAATTGATGATTCTGGAGGATGCTCAGCTTACAACCGTGATGGATGGTTCGAAAATTATTCGGGCCGGTTTGGACGAAGCACGAGATACCTTATTGCTTTCAATCCTCTTGGTGGTGATTGTTGTGGCGTTGATGCTGGGGCGAGTACAAAGTGCCGTAGTGCCTGCGGTTGCGTTAATTGTTGTATTGATTGGTGCAAGCAGTTTAGTGTATTTGGCAGGATTCTCACTCAATAATTTGTCCATTATGGCAGTAATTGTTGCTATCGGACTTGTTGTTGATGATGCCATCGTGGTGCTTGAAAATATTGAACGTCATATTGAACAAGGTGAGCAACCTGTTCAAGCGGCATTAAAAGGCATTCAGGAAGTTGGGACAACATTAATTGCGATGAATTTGGCTTTAGTCGTGATCTTCATTTCTATCTTGTTTATGGGTGGTGTAATTGAACGTCTATTTAGAGAGTTCTCTTTAACATTGGTGTTTATTGTTATTTTATCCGTGGTGATTTCCCTAATATTAACGCCAAGTTTATCTGCTCGTTGTCTAAAGCCATTAGCCAGTTATCAACATAAAGCATTGTACCAATATAGTCATCGGTGGATGCAAAAGTTGAATCAGGGTTATTTAACATCTTTAAAATGGATGCTTAAACATAGTTATCTGGCAATTTTGTTATGGATTGGGGCAATTGCTGGTTCTGCTTATGTTTATCAGACTTTGCCTAAACGTGTATTGCCTGAGCAAGATACAGGGCGAGTTGATGCGTTTATTCGGGGGGATGATGGATTCTCATTTCAGATTATGCAGCCCAAAATTGCAGCTTTTAGCGAAAGTCTACTCAAAGATCCTGCTGTGCAAAATGTGGTGGGGACTTCAGGTGGCTCTGGTGGGACAACCAACTCATTTCTGATGGTAAGTTTAAAATCTAAAGCTGAACGTAATGGTCAAAGTGCTCATGAAGTCGTAGAGCGTTTGAAACAAAATGCGCCGTGGCAGGCAGGGGCAATTTTTTCAGCAAGAGTCAAGCAGGAGCTTGAGCTTGATGACCCGTTTGGCGGCAGTGGGCAAGACTACATGTTGCTTCTGCAATCTGACAACGTGGCGTTATTACGTGAGTGGATACCCAAAGTAGCCTTGGCAATGCAAAAACTCCCTCAACTTGCAGAAGTTGAGTCGATGGGGGATGAAGGTGCGCAGCATGTGACTTTGGATATTGACCGTGAGGCGGCGCAACGTTTAGGGGTAAATATAGACAGCATTGCCAGTGTGCTAAATAACTCTTTTTCACAGCGTCAAATTTCAACCATTTATGATCAAACACAGCAATTTCATGTGGTGATGGAAGTCGATAAGCGCTTTACCGAACAGCCTGAAGCTTTGGCGGATATTCGTGTACCGAACCAGCAAGGTGAGTCAGTTCCACTGAGTAATTTTGCCACATGGTCTTATGGAATTACCAATGATCGGGTTTATCGCCGCAACCAATACGCTGCGATGGGCATTGGCTATGTTGTAAAACCGGAATATACCAATGAACAAGCCGATGCTGCGATTCGCTCAATTTTACCTGAAGTGATGCTGCCGAACGAAATCTTTATGACCAGCGATAAAGAAGCTGAAGCGCAAAGTATGCAAAGCGGTTTAAGTACGCCTGTACTGGTTTTAGTGGTGATTTTACTGATTTATATCGTACTGGGCGTGACTTATGAAAGCGTGGTACATCCATTTACCATTCTATCCACCATACCCGCAGTCGCCTTAGGGGCTTTACTGACACTTTGGACATTTGGCTTTCACTTTACCTTAATTGCCTTATTGGGAATGTTCCTGCTCATTGGCGTGGTGGTGAAAAATGCCATTCTGCTTATTGATTTTACTTTGATGGAAAGGCGGGCAGGAAAATCAGCCTATCAAGCAGTCGTGTCCGCTGCGGAACTTCGATTTAGGCCAATCTTAATGACCAATACCGCAGCACTATTAGGCGCTGTTCCATTGGCACTGAGTTGGGGCGAAGGTGCTGAATTACGTCAACCTTTGGGTGTCGTGATCGTCGGCGGTTTGGCGCTTGGACAATTACTCACGTTATACACCACGCCTGTATTGTATTTGGTTTTAGAAAAATGCGCTGATTTTTTTAGAAAATCGAAAAATGTGCATGCAATTGATTTAGGTAAATAGGAAATAAGATGTGGAGTTTAATGTATAAAAATGTGATGAGTCTAAGCTGCATGCTCATTTTAACTGCGTGCGGTTCGCATGCAGTACGGCAGCCACCTGAATATAAAATTCAGATTGTGCAAGCAGATGATCAATACAAATATGCAGATTTAAACTGGACAGCAACCTCGGCAATTAAAATTTCTGCTGAACAATGGTGGGATATTTACCACGATCCTGTTTTAAGCCACTTGATGCAGCAATTGAATCAAGAAAATTTAACCTTAAAACAAGCCGAAGCACGTTATCAGCAAGCACAGGCTTTGCTTGACGTACAGCGTGCCAATCGCTTACCTAATATCACTGCAAATGGTTCTGCAAACCGTAATGGTGCCAAAAATACCTCAGCAAGTAGCCAATTTGAGTTGGGTGTGCAAGCCAGTTGGGTGCCAGATGTCTGGGGGCGAGTGGCGAAAGCCATCGAAGGGCAGCAGGCCAATTTAGAAGCGAATCAAGCGGATTTAGATGCAGTTAAATTAAATCAGCAGTTGTTGGCCACAGAAGCCTATTGGAATATTCGTGTGCTGGATGCACAGTCTGATGTACTGCAGCAAACACAAAAAAGTTATCTGCGTTCGGTTCAGATTTTAAAGAATCAATACAATGCTGGCCTGATTGCTCGTGCCGATGTTATACAGGCAGAAACGCAATTAAAGCAGGTAGAAATTCAACGGATTGAAACCGCACGAGATCGCAATTTACAAGAAAATATTTTGGCAGTGCTGCAAGGTAAAAGTGTTGCTCAGTTTCAATTGACTAAACAGAAGCAGGCATTGACCGTTCCGCAGATCCCTGCTCAGCTTCCAAGCCGATTATTAATCCAGCGTCCTGATGTTATTCGCGCAGAGCGGGAATTGGCCATGACGCATGCTGAACTGGGTTTAGCGCAAACCGCATGGTTGCCTGATATTACGATAGGTTTGAATGGTAGCTTAAACAGTCAAATTTTGGGGCATCTGTTCCAATCACCGCAATACTTATGGTCTACAGGTTTACAAGCGGCTGCCATTGTTTTTGATGGCGGTAAACGAGAAGCGAAAATTGCTCAGGCTCAAGCCAATTATGATGAAAAATTAGCAGCCTATAAACAGTCGCTATTAACAGGCTGGAAAGATGTCGAAGATGCTTTGTTACAGGCATCCAGTTTTAAACAGCAGCAGACTGAACAAGCAAAACTCTTTGCACTGGCAACCGAGAATGAACAAGCAGCAACTCGGCGTTATAGCACAGGTTTGGTCAGTTATTTAGAGGTAGTCACTGCTCAAAATTTAAGATTACAGGCTGAGCAAACAACTTTGCAATTGCAACTCTCACAATTGAACAATACAGCGCAATTAATTGCAGCATTGGGCGGAAATATTCGAATGTAATCTGAAGCATCATTTTTGAAATGTATAGGTTTTATTTGTCTGAAAAGGCAATCAATATTTTACTGGAATTGGGATATTTCATCTTGTTAAATAATGAAAAGCAACAGCAATCAATACAGCAGCTTATCGTTGATATTTTGGATGAAAATTTAGAAGGATTGGCTGTAGATCAATTATATATCCAGCTCAATTTGATAAAATCTTGCAGTCTTGCGAGCGTTTACAGAATCTTGTCAGAGATGCGGAGATTAGGAGTCGTTCGAAAAACTGAATTTGCTCGTCAAAAGGCTGTTTATACAATTTCAAAGCAAAAGTTAAAGTGTAGTGTGAGTGATGCATATAGTAATGAGGTATTGCCTTGCAGTAATCAAGAATTGATTATGGATTTTGAACAATTATTTGATAAATATAAGAATGAGTTTTCTGGCATCGATATCGTTTATATAAAAAATAATATTCTGTTGTTGATTGCATAAAGGGCGAATGTATAGATCTCATTGGCTTTGCTGCGCAAAGATCTAAAAGTTAAAGCTTCACCTGATGAGCGTATAGACTCTGTCTATCTATAGGGATGGAGCATATGATACAAAATACTGCAGACAAGTGATTTTAAATCGACAAGCATATGCCGTGATTCCACCAAGAAAGAATGCAAAGCCTTGGAAAGATAAGCAAGCGAGATTTATAGAGCGGAATGAATTATTAAAAACAGTCAAACGGTTAGGAAGAGTTCTTTGGAAAAAGTGGTCTGGTTATCATTGTCGAAGCTTGGTTGAAACTAAGATGCATTGTATCAAGTTATTAGGCGATAAACTCAGTGTCAGTAACGTGCAAAGCAAAGTCAGTGAGGTTCATGCCCGTGTGGCAGTATTAAATACATTTACGGAATTATGCCGACCTCATACCCAAGTTGTCACTTAAATTTGGGTTATTTAGGGCAGCTTTAACTTCTAAGTATTGATGCAGCAAAGCTGGCATGAACTAGGGCGCAAAATGCTTTGATTAAAAGTTATTTTAATAATTTTGAATATCTTTACTTAAGATTGCAAAAAGTTTAAGGTGGCTTAAATTCTGTGAACAGATCCTAGATGGATTTGGGCAGCTTCCTTAAATACAGATTTGTGTATGACGAAAAAAACATTTCTAATTCAGCTTTTGGTACTCTTGTTTACATTCCAGAATATTTGGAGTGTGGCAGAGGCTGCCTGTCTGCATGAAATGCCGAACACACCCAATTTAATACTATCTAATCCAATCACTTTAGATGAAAAGACGGATCATTCTAGTCTGGCGCCTTATTCTCTAGAAAACTATAATGAAATCTATGACTATTGTCAGAAGGTTTGCTTTAACGAAAAGTGCAGTCATTTCTCAAATACAATCGTGATACAAATTGATCCACCTGATGATTTGAAGTTCAAGACTCATTTTGAGGCAGATATTATCCCATCCTATTTGGGAAGAACCTTTTATAAATCCCCTTATTTAAATCAATTAACACCTCCTCCCGATTTGTCCCTGCTATTGGTGGGGTAGTCTTATAAAAGCCCACCACTCCTAATTTCATTATGTGTGGGGCATTTCATGTCAAAAAACAAATTATATCAGGATACCTCTATCCTGAATTCATGCTGGCCAGCACTCCGTACAGGTATCGTGCTATCCGCAATGATCAGCTTAAGTACCTTTGCAGTCGCCAGTACTCAAGATTTAACGCTGAAGCAGGCTATTAATCAGGTCAATCAATATCAAGCATCCCAAAACTTTTGGGAAACGCAGAAGAGCATTAATGCTGCGAATATCCAGCAGAGTAAGCTGTTCAAAAATCCTGAGTTTTCAATTGAACAAACAGGCTTTGGTTCAAAGAATGACAAAGAGCTGGCGATTGGCATATCACAGCCCTTGGATATTTTCGGTGAGCGTAAAGCGAACCAGAAATTAGCCAGTATTTCTGCAGATAAAACTGCGCTGAAGCAGAAGATATATCAAGCGCAAGTTGAGCTTGCAGTGAAATATGTCTGGTCGCAACTGGCCATCGCTGAACTTGAAAAAAACATTGTTCATGAACAGCTTCGAGTCAGCGAAGAGAACATTAAAGCCATTGAAAATCGCTTTAATGCGGGCAGTATCGCGCAAGTCGATGTGAATCGCGCACGGTTAAGCTATGCGGAAAATATTCGTCTTTTTAGACAGGCTGACTTGCAGGTGCAAGTGGCAACCCAGCAATTATCAAATTTATGGGGGACGTCAGATAAATCATTGCAGATTAATTTATCTCCGCAAAAGCTTTGGCCAAAATCGGCGCATCAGCAGGTTCAAGAATATTTGGCAGACAACTACGTTGAGAAATATCGGGTTTTACAGGTCTTAGAGTCTCAAGTTACGGTAGATCAGCTGAAAGCCAAGGCGCGTCCGAATCCCACTTTAAACCTAGGGATCAACCGCACTCAGTCCATGGAAAACTCAGCACAAAATCAATGGGTCGTTGGCGTGAGTGTGCCGCTCAATATTTTCGACCGCCAGCAAAATGGCATAAAAATCGCGCAAGAGAAAATGAATTTATTAGAGCGCCAGAAAGATTTTTATCTCAAGCAAAATGCGCTGCAAATCGGCACGGTTTTAACGGAACTGCAGGGCCTAGAGGTTCAATTCAAAGTTGTAAATGACACTCAAATTCCTTTGGCGGCTCAAGTGCAAAGTAAAACATTGCAAGGCTTTCTGGCAGGCAAGTTTGCTTTAAGCGATGTTCAGCAGGCCACGCTTCAATTACAGGATATACGTTTACGTAAAATTCAGCTGTTGCGGGACGGCTGGCAAAAGGCCATTGAAGCGGAAAGTTTGAGTCTAGGCATTAGCCCAAGTGAAGTGATGTCAAAAGATGCGATTGCACAATTGAATCAAAATTTATGGCAAGACATACAGGCCATGCCGGTCATTGGCGGGGGAAATTAACATGTTCGATCTTAAAAATAGCTTAAAAAAACAGAGCGGAAAAATTTCTCAGGCGCTGCTGATCAGTGTGGTCATCAGCGTAACTGTACTTCTCAGTATTCTTTTAATTATATCGGGAAAGAATAAATCAGCAACTTCAGATGAACATACAGAAGAAGGTGAAGAGAAGCATGAAGGTGAAACTGAAGAGCATGCAGATGGCGTAAGCTTAACGGCCAAGCAATTGGTTGAACAAGGCATACAGCTCTCTGTGGTCGATCAAGGTCCAGTGGTCAAACTCAGTTCTTATCCGGCAAAGCTGAATGTAAATACGGATCAGCAAGCGCATGTTTCCCCGAGTTTTAGCGGCCATGTCGAAAATGTCTATGTAGAGCTCGGCCAAAAGGTTCAAAAAGGGCAGCCTTTGGCGGCGTTGCTTGTTCCTGATTTAGTCGATCAGCAGGCCAATCTTAAAATTGAACAGACCAATCTTGAATTGGCGAAACAAGACTTTGAGCGTGAGCGTCAGCTTTGGTCACAGGGCATTTCAGCAAAGCAGGACTATCAACGCGCTTATAGCAGCTATAAACGGGCGCAAATTCAGGTTCAAGCCGCTCAATCCCGTTTAAGCGCATTTGGCGCCGTGAATTCCAGTAACGGGCGCTATATTTTGAAAGCCCCGATTTCCGGCGTGATCAGCAAAAAAGATTTGGTTCTTGGGGAAAATGTTCAGTTGGCCGACCAACTCTTTACCATAGACCAGTTAGATCAGCTCTGGCTTGAGTTTATTGTGCCCAATGCTGAAATGATGGGTTTGTCCCCAAATCAAAAGATCGAATTTAAATCGCTACAAACGGAAAAGGTCTATCAGGCAGTTATTCAGACGTTAAATACTGAAGCGGACACTCAAACTGGCCGTCTGCAGGTACGTGCAAAAGTTGAATCGAATGCAGCCGAATTGCGTCCAAACTTGATGGTAAATGTACTGCTGCAGCAGCAGAGTGAAAACAGTGCATTGCGGGTGCTCAAGTCTGCAGTTCAGAATGTCGATGGAAAAGCGGTGATATTTGTCGCCACTCAGCATGGACAGAAAATTGAATTCAGTCCGCAAGCCGTAAAACTCGGCCAATCGTCTGGGGACAGTCCATGGATTGAAGTGGTCAATGGATTGAACCCGGGACAAAAATATGCAGGCCAAGGCAGTTTTTTACTGAAATCTGAGCTGGAAAAAGGAGAGGCTTCACATGAGCACTGAAACCCCTCAAATATCTGATACCGAATCGGCAAAGCCGGAAGGGCTGTTTGATCGGCTGATTCAGTTTTCAATTCATAATGCCATTTGGATTATGCTTTTTATTGCGGCTTGGATTGGCGTAGGCATTTACAGCTATCAAAAGCTGCCGATTGATGCCGTGCCTGATATTACCAATACGCAGGTGCAGATTAACACTCAAGCCAATGGCTTTACTGCTTTGGAGATGGAGCAGCGGATTACTTATCCCATTGAGAATGCCATGTCGGGCATGCCGAAAATGGAACAAACCCGCTCTATTTCCCGCTATGGCTTATCGCAGGTGACTGTCATTTTTGAAGATGGCACCGATATTTACTGGGCCAGACAGCTCATTAACCAGCGCTTGCAAGAAGCGATGGGAGAAATGCCAGAAAATATACAGCCGGCAATGTCGCCTATTTCGACAGGTTTAGGCGAAATCTATCAATGGGTGATTAAAGCCGAACCTCATGCGAAGAAGCCCGATGGAACTGTTTATTCCGCGATGGATTTGCGTGAAATTCAGGACTGGATCGTGAGGCCGCAATTACAGCGCGTAAAAGGCGTTGCGGAAATCAACAGTATCGGCGGCTTTAATAAAACCTATGTGGTTGCCCCGGATCTGAACCGATTGCAGCAATTGCAAATCCCTTTAGTTGATTTGCAAACGGCCTTGACAGAAAACAATGAAAACCGCGGTGCAGGCTATATCGAGAAAAATGGACAGCAATTAACTGTTCGGGTTCCCGGGACTTTAAACACGATTGAAGATATTCAGAACATCAGCATTGCCAATAAAAACGGCTATCCGATTCGGGTCTCAGATGTTGCTAAGGTATCGATCGGTCATGATTTAAGAACCGGCGCGGCAACCTATAATGGTGAAGAAACAGTCTTGGGCATCGCCATGATGATGATGGGCGAAAATAGCCGTACCGTCGCTCAAGCTATTGATGAAAAAGTGCAGTCCATTCAGCAATCCTTGCCTAAAGGCGTAGTGATTGAGACGGTATATGACCGCACGCATTTGGTGGACCGGGCGATTCAAACCGTTCAGAAGAATTTGATTGAGGGCGCAATCCTCGTCATTGTGATTTTATTTCTGTTTTTAGGCAATTTCCGTGCAGCGCTGATCACGGCTTGCGTTATTCCGCTTTCAATGCTGTTCACCTTAGCAGGTATGGCAGAACAGAAAATTAGTGCGAATTTGATGAGTTTAGGCGCGCTGGACTTCGGCATTATTATTGATGGCGCAGTGGTTATTGTCGAAAACTGTATTCGCCGGCTCGCTGAAGCTCAGAAAATGAAAGGCAGTTTGCTGAGCCGATCTGAACGATTTAAAGAAGTTTTTCTGGCAGCCAAGCAGGCGCGACGCCCGCTCATCTTTGGACAGTTGATTATTCTGGTGGTTTATCTGCCCATCTTTACCTTAACCGGTGTAGAAGCCAAACTGTTTCATCCTATGGCAATGACCGTAGTGCTGGCCTTAATTGGCGCCATGATTTTGTCCGTCACTTTTGTGCCAGCCGCAGTTGCACTATTTGTTACTGGAGAAGTCAAGGAAACTGAAAGCCGCTGGATGCATTGGCTTAAAGCCAAATATGAAGTGCTCTTAGACAAGGCCTATGAACTTCGTGTATTGGTGACTGTTTTAGCGGTCTGTATTTTAGTTCTGACGGGGGTGCTGGCCACTCAAACAGGGAGTGAATTTGCGCCTCAATTGGGTGAGGGGGATTTTGCTGTTCAGCAAATGCGCTCTCCGAGTACCGGCTTAGAACAGTCACTGCGGATGCAGGAAAACACTGAAAAACTGCTGCTGAAAGAATTTCCTGAAATTAAAGCGATCTTTGCCCGTACCGGCACTGCAGAAGTCGCGACAGATGTCATGCCGCCCAATATTTCAGATGGCGTTGTGCTGTTAAAGCCCCATGATGAATGGCCTGATCCCAAACAAACCATTGATGAGCTTCGCCAGAGAATGATCACGTTCTTAGCAGCATTGCCAGGGAATAACAGTGAGTTCTCGCAGCCTATTGAACTGCGCTTTAATGAGCTGATTTCAGGGGTGCGAAGTGATGTGGGCGTCAAATTATTTGGCGATGATATGGAGGTGCTGAATCGCGAAGCGAATAAAATTTCTCAAAAAATTAAATCCATTTCAGGGGCGACAGCCGTTAATGTAGAACAAACCAGCGGCTTGCCCTTATTGAATGTAGAAGTTGATAAATCTAAGGCTGCACAATACGGTTTGTCGGTCAAAGCCATTCAGGATCTGGTAGCCACAAGTGTCGGTGGTCAAAATGTTGGAACAATCTTACAGGGCGACAAGCGGTTCGATTTTGTGATTCGCCTAGATGACTCTCAGCGGAGTCCTGAACAGTTAGCATTGCTTCCGGTGCAATTGCCGAATGGCGGTTTAATCCAATTGCAAGATGTGGCGCGTGTTGAAAATATCTTGGGCATTAATCAGGTCAGCCGGGAAAATGGCAAACGCCGTGTTGTCATTACTGCAAATGTAGAGGGGCGAGATTTAGGCTCATTCGTAACTGAGCTTCAGAGCACGTTATCCAAACAGGAGTTACCAAGCGGATACTGGATAGATTATGGCGGTCAATTTCAAAATCTGATGTCTGCCAAAGCGCGTATGCAATTGGTCGTTCCGCTCGCATTGCTCACTATTTTTATTCTGTTGATGGCTGTATTTCACAGCATTAAAGAAAGCCTGCTGGTCTTTAGCGGTGTGCCATTTGCCTTATGTGGCGGCTTAGTCGCATTGTGGCTGCGTGACATACCGCTATCTATGTCTGCAGGCGTTGGCTTCATTGCATTGTCAGGGGTGGCGGTACTAAATGGTTTAGTCATGCTCACTTTCATCAAAGAGCTGCGGCAGCAATATGATCTTTATTATGCAACATGGCAGGGGGCAATTTTGCGTTTAAGACCAGTACTGATGACCGCCTGTGTTGCATCGCTTGGCTTTGTCCCAATGGCATTGGCAACTGGAACTGGAGCAGAAGTACAAAGGCCTTTAGCAACTGTTGTGATTGGAGGAATTATATCTTCGACAATGCTGACATTGGTCTTATTGCCGGTTCTGTATAGATGGCTAAATGAAAAGAAAGTTTTTTAATACAATAGGTTAATTAATTTACGGCAGAGATATTGGATTTATATCCAGTATCTTTGCTAATTGTAAATATCGTAAGGAAAATATTTTATGGCAGAACATTATGATCATAGCTATATGGCTGATACTGAAGGAGAATAGGCGAAATTGGTCTAGGAGAGTGATGACAGTTCAAAATTAAAAAATTAATAACAGACTGATTAACGCTGCCTATGGCTCATTTGTCATAGATATATTTAGATTTTCTGAAAAAGTTAAAGATAAAACTTTTACGCTTATAGGGCTTTGTTGGACAAACATTCAAAAGACAAAGTTACCCTGAAATTTTCAATTTTAGAAAATAACTTGGGCAAATGATTTGTCTAATCCAGTGAATTTATTCAGCATCACTATATGTGCATGGATTTTATTCACCTGCCTTGAAAAATGTTTGGGACTGATCAGCTAGAGATGAATCGTACGAAAAATTGCTCTTCTTAAGCCAAGCTTTGGTGAATCGAGCAAATCTTTCGATCTGGTTTGATCCCCATGCTCAATGTGAATAGTGACCATTCTCCTAGGCAAATATCACCTATTCTTGGACTGCCTCCACTTTAACAAGATATTACAAAGTCCCTTGAGAAATCAGGAGCCTTTTTCATGAGTGATTTTGTCTCGCATAGCGATTCTACGCATAAAAGCGCTATCATAGCGGCAGTAAAATTTTGGATGCGTTTATGAAAATCATTGCGGATGAAAATCTGGCATTTACCGATTATTTCTTTGCCGAATTTGGAACGATTGAACATAAAGCCGGCCGCAGCTTAACACACAGTGATGTAAAAGATGCCGAAGCACTGCTGGTTCGCTCAGTCACAAACGTAAATGCTGCATTGATTCAGAACACAATCTTACAGTTTGTCGGCAGCGCAACCATTGGTACAGATCATTTGGATATTCCTGTGATTGAACAGCAGGGAATAGCATGGTCAAATGCAGCGGGCTGCAATGCGCAAGCCGTCGCGGAATATGTGATTACAGCATTGCTGAAGCTCCAGCCAGAACTGATAGAAGTCAATGAGCAGTTTACATTAGGCATTGTTGGTCTAGGCAATGTCGGTTCACGCTTGGCTGCCATGGCGCAGCTTTTGGGCTGGAAGGTGATTGGCTATGACCCATTTGTTCAGCGTGAGCATGTAAATCAAGTCGAATTTTCAGAATTATTAAAAAACGCAGACGCCATTTCAACTCATGTACCTTTGACTCAATCTGGTGAGCATCCGACTTATCATTTAATCAATGCAGATGCATTATCTCAGATGAAACCAGAAGCCATATTAATCAATTCTGCACGCGGGCCAGTGGTTGCAGAAGCAGATTTAATTGCAGACATTCAAAAGACTCAGCGTCAGGTCGTGTTAGATGTGTTTGAACACGAACCAGAAATCTCTGAAACTTTACTAAATCTAATAACGATTGTTACTCCGCATATTGCAGGCTATAGCCTAGAAGGCAAAGCCCGCGGTACACAGATGATCTACGATGCTTTTTGCAAAACATTTGATCATACAGCGACCAAACGTTTTGAAACGCAATTACCTGTTTGTGAGGCCTTATTTGCCAATCAGTCATTAAAGGCTGTATTGAAACAGCATCTAATAGAAATTTATGATATTGCCCGCGACGATGCGAATTTAAGAGCAACTTTAAAGGATGGCAAGGTTGATCAAAAAGCCTTTGATTATTTGCGTAAAACCTATCCGCTGCGCCGTGAATGGGCTGCGCATGGAGGGCCTAAAGCATGAGCCAGTCGGACATCCAATATCAGCCCAGCTGTGATTTAAAAGCCATGCGCGCGCGCGCAAAAATGTATGCTCAAATCCGCCAGTTTTTTGCTGAACGCGATGTGCTGGAAGTAGAAACGCCAGTGCTCTCGCAAGCAGGAGTAACTGATGTGTACTTAGCCTCTGTACAGGCGCAGCGTCATGTACAAGGAAAAAAGCAAACGCATTATTTACAGACTTCACCCGAATTTGCCATGAAGCGTTTACTTGCCAGCGGCAGCGGTCCCATTTATCAAATTTGCAAAGTATTCCGTGATGATGAACATGGTCGAAAACACAACAGTGAATTCACCATGCTGGAGTGGTACCGTCCAGGGTTTAGCTTGAAAGACTTAATGTTTGAAGTGACGGAATTGCTGAATGTCACTTTAGCGCAGCGCTTTGGGGCAGTCCGTCCAACCATCTTAAGTTATAAGCATGCTTTTATGGATCGGCTGGAATTAAACCCGCTGCAGGCAACACTGCAGGATTTAAAAAACTGCTGTAATCGGGTGGGCTTGAATCTCGATTTGGGTGATGACCGTTTAGGCTATATAGATCTGCTATTTTCGCATTTTGTCGAGCCCAGCTTAGGTTTTGATACCCCTGTATTTTTGACGGATTTCCCGCCTGAATTGGCCTCTTTAGCAAAGACGCGTATTGATGAGGATGGCGAGTTGGTTGCAGCGCGTTTCGAGCTGTACATTGAGGGCTTGGAGCTGGCAAATGCCTATGATGAACTGATAGATGCTCATGTGCTGCGCAGCCGTTTTGAGGCGGATAATCTTGAACGTGAAAAGCTTGGGCTGCATGTTATGCCAATTGATGAATATTTGTTGGCTGCACTGCCCAATATGCCCGAATGCTCGGGTATTGCCTTAGGTATAGATCGCTTACTGATGGTTGCGACTGAGCAAATGAAGCTTGAGCAGGTAATTACCTTCCCTGCAGCGCTATCGTAAATTGTTCGCCCCAAATGCCGTTCATTGCTGTGTTTGGGGCAACTCTCAATACGTTAAACCGATGTAATTCAATATTATAAGTAAAACAATACGGCAAATTATGGATGTTCAATTTAGACAATTAGCGATCAATAGTTCATTGCTTCATCCTCAGCCTATCGCACCAAGAGGAATGATCGATAGCCTGAAGGTGATTGAGCACCTAGGTTATGTGCAAATCGATACGATTTCAGTGGTTGAGCGCGCGCACCATCACATT
The DNA here is from genome assembly GCF_026168575.1 of Acinetobacter entericus. Lineage (NCBI taxonomy): Bacteria > Pseudomonadati > Pseudomonadota > Gammaproteobacteria > Moraxellales > Moraxellaceae > Acinetobacter > Acinetobacter entericus. The sequence goes on along the minus strand of NZ_JAPEQW010000007.1, from coordinate 47,246 downwards.
CTTTGGAATCGTGTTCAAAACTATGATAAAGAGCATTTAAACCGCTTACTTGCCGATCAAAAAATATTTGAGTATTGGTTTCATGCCGCTTCATATATCCCAATGCGTGACTATCGATATGCGCTGAGGCAGATGAATTCTGTCAGACGTGGAGAAAGTAAATATTTCAATCGAGGTGACTCATACCTTATGCAAGAGATATTGGCACAGGCAAAATCCGAAGGTCAGGTGTGCTCTCGAGATTTTCTGAACAAAAATGAAAAGACAGTACAAGGATGGTGGAAATCGAACATTGTGCGAAAGTCTATTGAGCAACTTTATATGCAAGGTGAATTGATGGTCTGCAAGCGTGTAGGTGTTGAAAAATTTTATGCACTTGCAGAAAACTGCTTGCCTTCAGGACTGGATTTGACGGAGCCCAATGTAGAAGAATATGCACGTTACTTGTTTGAAACGGTAAAAAGGTCACATGGCGTATTTACATGGAAACAATTGCTACATTTAAAATCGGGTACAGAATTAAAAATAGCAATGCGTTCAATCCTAAATAAACAAATTGATGCAAAAATAATTGAATCAGTTCAGTTAGATTCAGGTGAATGGCTCTATGTTGATTTAGAAAAAATAGATCAGTTTAATGTAACCGAAAAAAGCGTCAAAATTCTTTCTCCATTTGATAATTTGGTTATTCATCGTGACCGCCTAATGGCCTTATTTAATTTTGATTATCGTTTGGAATGCTATGTGGCGCCAGAAAAACGGCAATATGGTTATTTTTGTTTGCCGATATTGTATGGTGCTGAATTAGTGGGGAAAATCGATTGTAAGGCACATCGTGGGGAAGGGATTTTAGAAATACTGAGCTTTCATCTGCAAGCAATTATAAATAATAAAGCCCATTTTATTGAACTTTTAAGTACAGAGCTGGAACGCTTTGCGGCATTTAATCATTGTGTATTGGATCTGCAATTTCAGCAAAAATTAAACTTTAATTAATGCTCTACATTCCAAATATTGTCCTCTAGTTAAATATGCTAAAGGACAATATTGAATGTTTAGATTATACCGTCTGGACAATATAGTTCTGCTTTAACTCGGCTAAAGCATCAATACGACGTTCAATCAGCATTTCACCAATATCTGGCCCCTGAATCTCAGGCGGCAAATCTTGTGCTTTAATGCTGCGCACCACTTGCATAGCGTCCAGTACATATTGCGCTTGAGGATAGTCTCTGTCTTCAAGTCCTAAGCGGCCGCGGGAGTCACATTCACAAGCTTGTACAAAGGCTTCAACGCGCTCAGGGCGGCGCAATACATCCAAACGCTGCAATAGGCGCCATAAAGTACCTGGTTTTAATGTCAAAGCTTGATGGCACTTCAAATGTTCTTTACAGACGGCTAAAGCCAGTTGCTTGGTATTGGTTGGCACACGCAGGCGGTCACAGACGACATTGACAGGTTTAATACCGCGTTCTTCATGCATGATATGGCGCGGCAATTCATCGGCAGGGGTCAAGGCTTTACCTAAGTCATGCACCAATACCGCAAAGCGAACATCTAAGGAATAATTGGCACGGCAAGCCTGCTGCAATGACATCATGGTATGAATGCCACAGTCTATTTCAGGATGATATTCAGGACGCTGAGGAATGCCATAAAGCGCATCTATTTCTGGAAATAAGACTTTTAAAGCGCCGCATGCACGCAGGACTTCAAAATATTCGTCTGCATGATCTTCCATCAATGCACGGGATGTTTCTTTCCAGACGCGTTCTGGTGTTAAGGCTTCAAGCTCACCAGATTCTGCCAGCTCTTTCATTAGTACTAAAGTTTCATCTGCAACTGTAAAGCCTAAGCTTTTGTAGCGGGCAGCGAAGCGCGCAATGCGCAGCACACGTAGCGGATCCTCCACAAAGGCATGAGACACATGGCGTAAAACTCTCTGATCTAAATCTTTTTGGCCGCCATAAGGGTCATATAAATTGCCGTCATCATCTTTTGCGATGGCATTGATGGTCAAATCGCGGCGAATTAAATCCTGTTCAAGGGTAACAGCAGCATCGGTATAAAATTCAAAGCCGTGATAACCATGACCAGACTTGCGTTCTGTACGGGCTAGCGCGTATTCGTCTTTGGTTTCAGGGTGTAGAAAAACAGGGAAATCTTTACCCACGGGCTGATAGCCTTGAGCAAGCATTTGTTCCGGCGTTGCGCCGACAACAACATAATCTTTTTCGTGATAGGGGTGTCCGAGCAGCTGATCTCGAACTGCACCGCCTACTAAATAAACTTGCATGAAAAAACCTCTATTCTTGAAGCCATCATGCAACAGAATAGAGGTTTTCTCAAGTCTCTAAGTGTGATCTAGCCAGCTAAATTACAGCGCGGACTTCTCATTTTCTTGAATCTCAGCAACAGTTAAAGCAGTCATGTTCACTAAGCGGCGGGTCGTCGCTGTCGGTGTTAAAATATGAACTGGTTTGGCTGCGCCCAGCAGGATTGGGCCAATTGTGACATTGTTGCCTGATGTTGCTTTAAGCAAGTTGAATGAAATGTTGGCTGCGTCCAGGTTAGGCATAATCAGCAGGTTTGCTGAACCTTTAAAGCGCGAGTTCGGGTATGCGAAATGACGAATATTCTCATCAAGCGCAGCATCACCGTGCATTTCACCTTCAACTTCAAGCTCTGGGGCAATTTCAGACAAAATGTCATACACCTGACGCATTTTTTGCGCGCTAGGATCATGTTGGTCAGAACCGAAACTTGAGTGAGAAAGCAATGCTACACGCGGTGTAATACCAAAACGGCGTACTTCTTCAGCTGCTAAAATAGTCATTTCAGCCAGTTGTTCAGCGGTTGGATTACGGTTAATGTACGTGTCCGCAATAAACAAGTTACGGTCTTCAAGCATCAATGCATTCAGCGTGAAGAAGTTATTGCGGCCTTCTTTTAGACCAATCACATTGCTGACAAAGTCTAAGTGAATGTCGTAGCTTGAATATGTGCCGCACAGCATGCCGTCAGCAACACCATGGCGAACCAGCATGGCTGCAATAAGTGTAGAACGGCGGCGCGCTTCACGCTGCGCATATTCAGGTGTAACACCTTTACGCTGCATGATGCTGTAGTAATCATCTGCAAACTTATCGTAATCAGGGTTTTTCTCTTGATCGACAATTGTGATATTCACACCATCTTCAAGGCGAAGGCCTAATTTTTTGATATTCGCTTCGATTACCGCTGGACGGCCAACCAAAATCGGTTTTGCTAAATCTTCATCGACTGCAATTTGCACCGCACGAAGTACGCGTAAATCTTCACCTTCAGCATATGCAATGCGTTTAGGATCTGTTTTGGCTTGCGCAAAAATCGGCTTCATCATAAACGCAGAGTTATAGACGAATTCAGACAGGCGCTGGCGGTATGCAGAGAAATCTTGGATTGGACGGGTTGCTACACCAGAGTCCATTGCTGCTTGTGCAATTGCAGGTGCAATTTCAAGAATCAAGCGTTGGTCTAATGGGCGCGGGATCAGGTAATCACGGCCAAAAGATGCAGATTTTTCACCATAAGACGCTGCATCCGCCTCAACATGCGCCATGCGTGCAATGGCATGAACACACGCAATTTTCATTTCTTCATTAATGGTGGTTGCGCCAACATCCAGCGCACCGCGGAAGATGTAAGGGAAGCACAGCGCGTTGTTGACTTGGTTTGGATAGTCAGAGCGGCCTGTCGCCATAATCACATCAGAACGCGCCTCATGCGCATGTTCCGGCAGAATTTCTGGATCTGGGTTTGCAAGAGCGAAGATGATTGGATCTTTCGCCATCACTTTAACCATTTCTTTGGTTAAAATGCCCGCTGCAGAAAGGCCGAGGAACATGTCCGCGCCTTCCATGACATCGGCAAGCTGTGTGCCTTCGATATCTTGTACATACACTTTTTTAGATTCATCCAGACCTTCACGTTTTGCGGTGAGCAGGCCACGTGAATCGGCAACGATGATGTTCTCTTTCTTTGCGCCTAAAGCGCAAAGCAAGTTCAGACATGAAAGGGCAGCAGCGCCCGCACCTGAAGCAATAATTTTGATTTCATCAATTTTTTTGCCGTTCAATTGCAATGCATTTAATAATGCTGAACCGACAATAATGGATGTGCCGTGCTGATCGTCATGGAACACGGGAATATTCATGCGTTCGCGAAGTTTTTGCTCGATGTAGAAGCACTCTGGCGCCTTGATGTCTTCAAGGTTAATACCGCCAAAAGTAGGCTCTAATGCTGCTACGATATCGACGATTTTGTCTGGATCATTTTCTGCAATTTCAATGTCAAAAACATCGACACCAGCAAATTTTTTGAACAGTACGCCTTTACCTTCCATAACTGGTTTAGATGCTAAAGGACCAATATTGCCCAAGCCAAGTACGGCTGTACCGTTACTGACTACTGCAACTAGGTTGCCGCGTGCTGTGTAAAGCGCTGCGGTTGACGGGTCACGTTCAATTTCTAAACATGGCGCTGCTACACCTGGAGAGTATGCGAGAGCTAAATCGTGCTGGTTGACCAATTGTTTGCTTGGCGTGACGCTGATTTTTCCCGGAGTTGGGAATTCGTGATAGTACAAAGCCTGCTGTTTTAAAGATTGATCGTCCATCTGTATCTCGTTTGTTCTGAGTTGCCCAAAAATGCGGGTAGTGTTTCTTAAATAAGCACGAATATATCACTTGTTCGTCACTTGGGACAGTCGCTAAAGTGCCTTTTTCAAACAAACTTATAGACCGGAAAGATGTACTTAGATTAAGTATGTATAAGTGGCAGGACGGATATTTTGTTTTAAATACACCGTTGCTTCCGCTTCAGGGAGCGGTTTGGAGAACAGATAGCCCTGCGCGATGTCACAGTCTAAATTTTGCAAATATTGCAGCTGCTGTTCGGTTTCAATACCTTCTGCCACCACGGTTAAACCCATAGCCTTGCCCATGGCAACCATAGCGCAGACGATGGCTTCGTGCTTGTTTTGACCGATTTTGGAAATAAAACTGCGATCTATTTTTAAAACATCAATAGGAAAATCAGCAAGATAAGATAGTGATGAGTAGCCTGTGCCAAAATCATCTAAAGAAATATTAATATGGCGGCTTTTTATTTCCTGCAGCAGTTTTTTGACTGTTTCTGAGTTTTCAATTAATGATGACTCTGTAATTTCAAGTTCTAAGCTGTCGCCGGAAATTTCATTGGCTTTGATGGCTTCATCCAAGTCGATCAGCAGCTGGCCGCGGCGCAATTGCTGGGCAACGACGTTCACTGAGACACAAATGTTATTAAACCCCATTTGGTTCCATTTCTTGATCTGTTTGGCAGTTTGCTGGATGACGATGCGCCCAATGTCTGAAATCAGGCTGGTCTGCTCGGCAAGCGGGATAAACAGCCCTGGCGGGATAATGCCTTTTTCAGGGTGATTCCAGCGCACCAAAGCTTCAAAGCCATAGATATTTTTATCTCTGAAATTGATTTTTGGCTGGTAATAGACCACCAGTTCATTGCTTTGAATCGCTTTGCGGAGCTCTCTTTCCAAAAAGATGCCCTGTTCCAGCAGCGCTGTGTTTTCATTGGAATATAAACGTATGGTATTGCCGCCAAGGTGCTTGGCTTCAGAAAGCGCTTGTTCCGCGCAGTTGTTTAAATAATCCAGCTGACGGCCATGCTCTGGATAGAGTGCAATACCCATTGACAGTGTGATGACATGATCTTGCCCCAATATATTGAAGGGCAGTGTGAAAGCTTTGGCAATGCGTTCGCAATGTTCCATCACGGATGGGCGGATATGCGAAATTTCATACACAATGGCAAAGTCGTCGCCATTGAGATGGGCTAAAAATAAGGCCTCCGCATTGGTTAGACGCAGGCGCTGAGCAACTTGCCGAAGCAGCTCATCACCGCCGTTGTTGCTGAGGTATTCATTCAGCGGGCGGAATCTGTCGATGTTCAGGCGTATGACGGCCAGCTGCTTTAAAGAGTCCTGTTGCGAAATCAAGTACTGATGCAGCTGATAGTTGTAATAAAACCGGTTGGGCAAATCGGTCAGGATGTCATAATTCTCTAAATAAGATAAACGCTGTTCCTGCAGCCTGCGTTCAGTCAAGTCTGAGACAATGCCGATATAATGGGCGACACGGTTTTGATCATCCAGCACTGCATTAATGTGCAGCCAAAGTGTTAATTCTTTTCCTGACAGGAATTTTTCCTGCAGTTCACCGTCATACTGCTGATGCTGCAACACCTGCTTTAAAATTTCAGCATGCGCGCTGCGCTGTTGCGATTTATAATTTGCAGCGATATCAAATAAATGTTTACCAATCATTTGTTCATGGCGGAAGCCGGTCAGCTGTTCATAACATGGGTTGACATCCAGATAGCGAAGCTCTTCATCTAGAATAAAAATGCCTTCAGCCGCTTGCTTAAGAACGCTGGCTGCCAATTTTAAACGCTCTTGCGATGTACGTTCCTGCTGAATATCACGGCGGATTCCAACCATGCGCAACGGTTTATTGCTGTCAGGGTCCCAGGCAATAATCCGGCCAATGTCATGCACCCAGCTCCATTTCCCAGTCAGGCTGTTTTGTACCCGGTAGGTCGATTCATAACGGTCATTCTGACCGCGTAAATGCAGTTTCATCGCATTTTTGAACTGTTCTGCATCATCTGGATGGACTGTATGCAGCAGTTGGTAATGATGCTCTTTTGAATCGCGCTGAGTGGTGCCTTTATGAGTATTGGCCAGAGAAATTGTTCGGTCTTTAATGTTCCAATCCCAGGGTTTTAAACCAGCAATTTCATGCGCAAGCTGAAGATTCTGCTGCTGATCTTCTAGATTTTTGTTCATTTGCTCGATATCGAAAGTCCGTTCTTTTACTTTTTGCTCCAGCAGCTGATTGTTCAGCTGAAGCTGCAGTTCGATATCTTTAGAATGGTTAATTTCATTTTTCAGCTGCTTGCACAGGTCATCTGTCCACGCTACTTGCTGTTCGGCTTCTTTCACTAAAAGGCTGTTTTTAGCATAAAGGGTAGAAATTCGGCGATGAATGCGGTATGACGTAGTTGCGCATAACAGTATGACAATTAAAGCAAAATTTATGGCTAAGCTGAATAGGTGGCTGCTTTTGTCGAGAAACAAAAATTGTGAAACCAAGTAGGGCACAATGGAGGGTAAAAAAGCCAAGCAAAAATAATTCAGCTTCTGTGTTAAATAGGTTAAACCAAAGGTTTGCGTCACAATCAGCAATAATGCAGATAAGGTCAGCGCTTGAATATCGGCAAAATTAGGATTTATAGACGGCAAATAATAATAAATGATGAAAATGCCGGCAGAGATCAGCGCGCCAATACTGAAGCATTGAAATTGAAGCCAACGGTGAGCAATTTTTAAGTCAAATTGATGAGGCTTGAAATAGGCTGTGCTGATGAGCCAGCAAAAACTAGCAAATAATTCGGTAAAGATAAACCAAAAATTGAAATAAAAATTAACAGTGTTAAAGTAAATTTGGTAAATACAAAAGATATATAGACAGATGATTAAAATACTGAGAAGAAAATAACGGCTCAAGCGAAGCGTATTCTCGATTTGAGCAGCATGATTGTATTGCTTGATGTAGTCATATTGATCATCTGTCATCAATATAAGTGCCTTATTTAAATATAGTAATTAAAAGTCGCTTGTTGTTTTATTAATCCAAACACACTGGTTTTTCATCGCTTAATTTTTATTGCTTACAATTAGATTAATTACGTTAAACATAAAAATCAATCAAATTGTATACAAAAATATAATATTCGGATGAGCTAGGCTTTTAGGCGGTAATTCAAAATTGACAGGGCAACAATTGGAGCGGTTTCAGTGCGCAAGACTCGCGAGCCTATGCACCAGTTTTTAAAGCCAGCGGAATTGGATTGCTGAATTTCAGCTTCACTCAGTCCGCCTTCTGGGCCAATCAGCAATGCAATTTGTAAAGATGCATCCGCAAGTACATCTGTTTCATCTTTATTGGGTGCTAAAACCAGTTTAGTCTCCGGCAGATCGTATGCCAGCCATGCCTCTAAACTGATCGGGGCATGAATTTTTGGCACAACATTCATGCCGCATTGTTCACAGGCTGCAATGGCAATGCCTTGCCAGTGGTCTATTTTCTTTTGGTCACGGTCGTACTTCAAGCGCATTTCACAGCGTTCAGAGGTCAGCAGCTGAATTTCCGCCACACCCAGTTCAACGGCTTTTTGAATCGCATAATCCATACGGTCGCCTTTGCTCATGACTTGGCCGAGTAAAGCCTTAAAAGCAGGGATGCGGTTGTCTGGATTAAATGAAATGATATTGACTGAAGCAGATTTCTTAGAGGCTTCCGTCAATTCAACTTCGAATTCGCCGCCTTGCCCATTGAACAAGGTGGCTTTTTCGCCCACTTGCGCACGCAATACTTTCACCCAGTGATGAAAAACTGTTTCAGTTAATTCGATGACCGTATCAACAGTTAAATCAGCTTCAATAAAAAAACGGGGCATTTCAGTATTACTCGCGCAATGGGGATTAAGCTAAGCCAAGGTCAGTGACAAGCTGACGCGTTGGATCAGTGGTGTTCATGGTGTAGAAGTGCAGGCTTGGCGCGCCGCCGGCAATCAGGCGTTCGCAAAGTTTTACAATCACTTCATGACCAAAGGCTTTGATTGAATCTGTGTCATCACCATAGGTTGCAAGCTGTTTGCGGATCCAGCGCGGAATTTCTGCACCTGTACCATCTGCAAAGCGAATCAAATTGCTTGCATTGGTGATTGGCATAATGCCTGGAGCGACAGGAATGTTCACGCCTTCTTTCTGAATGCGCTCTACAAAGTAGAAGTATGCATCTGGATTAAAGAAGAACTGTGTCAATGCCGCGTTTGCGCCTGCATTGGCTTTGTCGCAGAAACGCTTGATGTCTAAATCAAAGCTGTCTGCTTGCGGATGCATTTCTGGGTAGGCAGCAACTTCAATTTTGAAGTGATCACCTGTATGTTCACGAATAAAACGTACTAAGTCCGTTGCATAAGGCAATTCGCCTAAGCCCACTTGACCAGACGGCAAGTCGCCGCGAAGTGCAACAATGCGGTCAATGCCTTGTGATTTATACAAATCCAGCAATTCAGCAATACGTGCTTTGCTGTCACCAATACAAGACAGGTGGGGAGCAACAGGTGTGCCTTTGCCGTTGAAATCATTCAATGTAGACAATGTGCGTTCACGGGTAGAACCGCCTGCACCGTATGTTACAGAGAAAAATTCAGGATTGAGCAACTGAAGTTCTTGATGTACAACTTTAAGTTTTTCCGCGCCAGCGTCAGTTTTGGTCGGGAAGAACTCAAAGGAAATAGGAATCTGTTTTGACATGTTCAAATCCTTTTTTATAAATACTGTTTGTTTATTATTTCCCTCATCCCAGCCTTCTCCCTAAGGGAGAAGGGGAATCCATTACATTATTTAAAACTGTAATGAAAAATCCCTCTCCTGAGCGTGCTTTAAGCACTGCTTAAAAGTTCAGCGCAAGAGAGGTTAGGAGAGGTGAAAAACTTAGTATTTATAAGCCTCAGCTTTGAACGGACCTTCAACTTGAACACCTAGGTAATCAGCTTGTTCTTGAGTCAAAGTCGTCAATACGCCGCCGAAACCAGCGACCATCGCTGCAGCAACTTCTTCGTCTAATTTCTTAGGAATCAGTTCTACACGAATCGCAGCTTGTTTTTGATCTTCAGGAAGATCGGCAAATTTTTCAGCGAATAGATGCATTTGACCTAATACTTGGTTAGCAAAAGAACCATCCATAATGCGTGACGGGTGACCAGTAGCGTTGCCAAGGTTCACTAAGCGGCCTTCAGAAAGAAGAATTAAATAGTTATTTTCATCTTCTGAACGATACACTTGGTGAACTTGAGGCTTAACTTCAACCCACTTGTAACCGCGTAGGTAGTTCGTGTCGATTTCAGTATCGAAGTGACCGATGTTGCATACAACAGCGCCTGCTTTTAAAGAATCAAGCATCGCTGCGTCACATACGTGGTAGTTACCCGTAGTGGTTACGATCAAGTCAGTGTTTTGCAGAAGGTCAAGGTTGATGTCTTCTTTCTTGCCAGTTTGCACGCCGTTTTTGTATGGAGCAACAACTTCGTAACCGTCCATGCACGCTTGCATTGCACAGATTGGATCAACTTCAGTGACACGTACAATCATGCCTTCTTGACGAAGTGATTGCGCAGAACCTTTACCTACGTCGCCATAACCGATCACAAGCGCGCGGCGGCCAGATAAAAGCATATCTGTACCACGTTTGATTGCGTCATTTAGAGAGTGGCGGCAGCCGTATTTGTTGTCGTTCTTAGACTTAGTAACAGAGTCATTTACGTTAATAGCTGGAACTTTTAAAGTACCGTCGCGGTGCATTTCGTAAAGACGCTGCACGCCAGTAGTGGTTTCTTCAGTAATACCGTGAATTTTAGCGATCACTTCAGGATATTTTTCGTGAACAAGCGCAGTTAAGTCACCGCCATCGTCCAGAATCATGTTGGCATCCCAAGGTGTGCCGTTTACATTGATTTGCTGTTCAAGACACCACATGTATTCTTCTTCTGTTTCGCCTTTCCAAGCAAATACAGGAACACCTGCAGCAGCAATTGCAGCAGCAGCATGGTCTTGAGTAGAGAAGATGTTGCAAGAAGTCCAACGAACTTCTGCGCCCAATTCAACTAGAGTTTCAATTAAAACTGCAGTTTGAATGGTCATGTGGATACAGCCAAGGATTTTCGCGCCAGCAAGCGGTTTAGCAGCTGCATAGCGTTTGCGAAGACCCATTAGGGCTGGCATTTCTGCTTCTGCAAGTTTAATTTCTTTACGGCCGTAATCAGCAAGTGAAATGTCGGCAACTTTGTAATCTGTAAATGAAGCAGTGACCGCGTTCATCAGGATCTCCTAGAAAAAATAGATTGGATCGTTATGTTCGCGGATGCCGTTTTTGATCAGCACTGTTATTTCACAGGCCTATGACCGAATCGTCGAGCCTAGCGATTTCACATTGCTGTTTTTGAAAATCAGCCTGTGAAAAAGTCGCAGCATCCCTCGACTAGCGGGGTATTGTACTTGGAATTAGGATGAGTTCCAATCTGAAATTGATTAATATCTAACGGATAAGCATTTGATCTGTAAATTTTATGGAATAATGCGTTCTGACTTTATATAGGTCTGTTTGGAATAAAAGAATAATGATGAAAAAATTACTCGGTGCCTTGCTTCTAATTTCCGCGTCAATCATGGCCAACGATTCGACGGGCTATGTCGCAACAGGTGGTGTGCAGTACCTGAAAAATAAAGACATTCAAATGTTCAGTGAAGACCTGTTTATTAGTAAAAAAAATATTAAAGTCGATTATCAGTTTAAAACCTGAGTAATAAAGATGTGACTGAAACGGTTTTGTTCCCGCTGCCGATAGTTGAAAATTTCTTTGAATCTGATTTTGCCGATACTGAAAAATTGCTCAAAAGTTTTAAAGTTCAGGTGAATGGCAAAACGATTCAGCCAGAAATGCATGTGCGTACTTTTATTTATAAAGATGAAAAAACAGCACTCATTGATATAACGGACAGCTTTAAGCAATGCGGGTTTACCGAAAAAGACATGCTCAACCCGTGGAGCAGGCAAGATGATGAATATGAAACTTTCGAGGCAAAGCTCAGAAACTGTAAAAATGCAACGCTGCAAAAAGCATTGCCTAAAGATTCGAATGAAGTCATTTCATGGTCATCTCAAGTGATTTACAGCTGGAAGCAAACGTTTAAAGCCAATGCGTTTACTCGCGTACAGCATCAATATGCACCGCTGGTAGGTGGCTCTGTGGCTTTGTATCCGGAAGAAGATACTAAAGCGTACTGCATGGATCGGAACTTTAAAGCTGGGTTAAAGAAAGCAAAATCGCAGCAGGCGCCTTATCAGGCATTAGGCTATATCTTAAAAACTGGAGCGAATTGGGCCAAACCGATTCAAGACTTTAAATTGACGATTGAACGGGATGCAGGAGAACTCGTGTCCTTCTGCTGGGCGGGCAAAGTCAAAAAAATCAGTCCGACACGATTCCAAATGTCAGAAAAGAACTTTGTGCCTCAGCAGGATTTAGACATTATCTTTGTGCACGCTAAAGCCCATGAATGATTAAAACTTTCACGCAAATTTTGAATGATTTGTTTATTATCGCTTCAGACAATTTTTTGAGTTTTGATTATGTCTTTGGAAATGCCTGAAGAATTATCCAGCCTAGAGGCTAATGGCGGCATTTACGCTGTTTGGATGCTGCTGCAGCATTTAGGAATAGATGCGGACATTCAGCAGCTGATAGAGGTCTGCGGCTATGAAGCTGGATATGGCGCAACGATGATTGGTTTAGCCGTTGGGTTGAAAAATTTTGGCTTTAACGTGCAGTTCTATACAGAACATGATCCAGATCTGCAAGACATTGAAAAACTCAGTTATGCTGAAGCAGCGCAACTGCAATTGCCTGTCCTGCCTGCAATAGGCTATGCGGAAATTTTGCAGGCCTTTGAGCAAAACAAGTTTGTAATTGCCTATTACGATACCTTTGAAGGTATTGGCAATCACTCCTTGGTGTATGACATCGATGAAGCCGAAATCAGTTTCTTTGACAGCTTTGACGCCATGTCGGCCGAAGATTTTGAGCGGCAGCGTCAGGCCGAGGGAATCTGTCGCCAAGTTATTACTGTGGATGTAAATGACTATATCGCGAGTTGAGCGAAATGGCTGTCATGTAAAAAAGCCCATCTGATGATGGGCTCTGATTGTTTAGTTTAAATGAGTCTTACAGTTACTGCTCGGCAGCATTGGCTTTTTCAGTCCAGAAATCCGCTTTTTCTTCATCTGCATCAATGCCTAAGCCATTGGCATAAATAAACGCTAAATCGCGCATGGCTTGCACTTCACCGAGTTTGGCAGACTGTTCGACCAGCTCAATAGATTTGGCAATGTCTTTTTCAACGACATCGCCGCGGCGGTAAAAATTCGCCAATTCCAAAATGGCAGCAGGGTGATTATGCTTTGCCGCCTGTTCCAGCCAGCGGTGCGCATGTTCAAAATAAGCTTTCGATTCTTCAGCATCTTCTTCCTGCATGTCTTTGGCATAAACCGCATAGCCTTCGCCGAGCCAATACATCGCCTCAACATGCCCCAGCTGCGCCGCTTTCAGCGCCCACTCTTCAGCCAATTCAACATGCTCATCATTGTCACTTTGCATGTAAATTTCAGCCAGTTCAAATTGAGCATCGCGGTTGCCTGCTGTCGCGCGGTTAAATAATGCAGGTGAAATAGGAAGGTCAGACATAGCGGATCCAAAAGTGCAGAATAGGCATAGCCTAATGGGTTAGCTTCAAAAAAGCCAATCCAAAAATCTGCTTTTAAGACCACAGGGTTTAAGTGGAGTAAAACTGCGCTGCTGCTGCGCCCATACAGGCTGTCAGGGCAGCAATGTGCTCCGCTTTGCGTGCACAGCCTAGAGCAGGTGAGTGCTGAGTACCGTTTGCATGTATTTAAGCGAATCTATGTACAAACACATTTCACATCGTAAAGTGAATTGATGAAGCTTTTAGTGAGCGCGGTAATGGATTGAATGATTAGTAATTTAGCAACAAGAGCAGGCAAAAAAAATAGCAGCCGAAGCTGCTATTTTTAAATTCATTTTGGATTAGCTTTCTTGCTGAATGCCAGCTACTTTCCAGTCTTCGCTAGAACCGGCAGGCTTTACAAAATGCCAAACTTCAGCAAATGGCTGTGGAAGGCTGTTTAAATCTTCGCTGACGGTACCGGTAAAGCGCACGCTTACAACATATTGGCCATTCTCAGTTGTCGAATCAGCTACCATTGCATTTAAGTTAGAAAACTCAGCAACGTCTTGATCTTGATTGGCCATAATGTCGTTATACATGGACTGATAAAGATTTGGCGTTAAGTAGCGCTGAATTTCTGCAATGTTGCTTGCAGTATTCATTGACTGAATATGGTTGAAACGCTGACGGGCAACACGTAAAAAAGCCGCAGGCTCAGTACCGTCCGGCAATTGGCTGCCGGAATTGGTATATACGCCGCCTGCAAAAGGTGCGTTGTTTACAGGTGCTTGAGACGCAGTAGAACCGCCAACGGACTGACCAAAAATATTGGTGCTGCCGCCAGCAGCTGAACCTGACGCAGCATTTTGCTGACCAAACGGCCCATTATTGGCAGAAGCCATGTTTGATGAACCGTTATTTGGTGCATATGGATTATTGGCTAGTTTTTTTTTTGCGCCCATCTTACGGAAAATAAAGAAGGCAGCGGCTGCAGCAAGCAAAATCCAAATCCAGCTAGGAATGCCACCTTTTTCTTCTTCTTGCGCGGCTTGCGCTTCAGAAGCCGCCTGAGTATTTTTATCATCTGCCATGGCGTTAGCCGCAACTGCACCAATTGCAGCGCCCGCTACACCGGCAGCCACCATGCCGCCTACATTTGAACCAGATTTAGCTGGCGCGCCTGCAGTTGCTGGCTGTTGAACTGGAGCAGCTTGACGAGGCTGTTGGTAAGACTGAGATGGGGCCGCTTGACGGCTCATACCGTGGCTTTTACCGCCACCTGCACGTTTTGCTTCTGCAGCTAAAGGTGCAACCAATAAAGCAGCGGTCAAAACGCCCGCAATCAAACCACGCTGTCGAACTTCCATTAAATTTACCTATATAAAAATAAAAAATCGCCCTGTATTTATGCAGGCATTTTATTTGAATTTCAATAGGAAAATCGTTTTTTTTATTAAAAAAACGATTCAAGACATGAAATAGCGATTAAGTCAGTTCTTCACTCAGATTCATTGCTTCAGTCAGCGCTTCATGCAGGCGTGCGACTGAAATGATATTTACGCAAGGAATCGGGCTTTGCGGCGCATTGCCGCGAGGTAAAATAATATGCTTAAAGCCGTGCTTGATGGCTTCTTTTAGCCGCTCCTGACCATTCGGCACAGGGCGTATTTCACCTGAAAGGCCGACTTCGCCAAACACAGCTAACTGCTGCGGCAGCGCCTTGCCTCGAATACTCGACGCGCAGGCCAGCAGTACCGCCAAGTCTGAACCCGTCTCGGTGATTTTTAAGCCGCCGACAATGTTGACATAAACATCCTGTCCTGAGGTTTGCACGCCGCCATGGCGGTGCATGACGGCCAGCAGCATGTTCAGGCGGTTTTGGTCTAGGCCTAAAGCGACACGCCTAGGCTGGCCCTGAGAATCATCCACCAGCGCTTGCACTTCAACCAGCAGCGGGCGGGTGCCTTCACGGCTGATCACCACAATTGAGCCGGGAATGGCTTCATCATAACGGCTGAGAAAAATCGCTGAAGGATTGGAGACTTCGCGCAGGCCTTTATCCGTCATGCCAAACACGCCCAACTCATTGACAGCGCCAAAGCGGTTTTTCACTGCGCGGATCATGCGGAAACGCGAATCAGACTGGCCTTCAAAATACAGCACGCAGTCCACCATATGTTCTAAAACACGCGGTCCGGCAAGCGAACCTTCTTTGGTGACATGGCCAACAATAAATAAAGATGTGCCGCTGTTCTTGGCAAAACGGGTCAGCAAAGCGGCTGATTCACGGATTTGCGATACGCCGCCCGGTGCAGACTGCAAGGTTTCGGTATACAGGGTCTGAATAGAGTCCAAAATAGCCACGGCTGGGCGTTCGTGCGCCAAAATATCGCATATGCGCTCTACGCAAGTTTCCGCCATGACTTTGAGCTGATCGGTCGGCAAGTCTAAACGCTGTGCGCGCAGGGCGACTTGAGATAGGGATTCTTCGCCGGTTACATATAAGGCCGAACTGTTGGCTGCCGCCATATGTGTGGCAGTCTGCAATAAAATGGTGGATTTGCCGATGCCGGGGTCGCCGCCAATCAGAACGACGGAGCCTGTGACCAAGCCGCCGCCAAGGACACGGTCAAACTCTCCAATGCCTGTAGCTAAGCGTGATTCACGTGAAACGGTCACTTTATTTAAGGTGGTGATAGAGGCTGCTTGGCCTGCATAGCCGCCGCTGCTGCCCATTTTGGGCTGCGCGCGGTGGCTAATGGCCGGTGCAATGCTGACTTCTGTGAGGCAATTCCATTCACCGCAGTCTGTGCATTGGCCTGCCCATTTAGGATGATCAGTCCCGCATTGTTCGCAGCGGTAAACAGTTTTGACTTTACTCATGTAGCTTGTTATCTGTATAAGAAATTAGAGATGCTGAGAATGTAGCAATAGCGGCTTATAAAAACAATTTTTTGAGCAGATTCTCCGCATAATTTAAATTGGCACGCAAAATGCTAATTTATCAAGGACAGAGCCAAATAGAAAAGGATACAGGTGACATTGTTTAAAAAAACATCTAAAACGTGATTGGACGTTAAAAATATCAGCTAATCGCTCAAAAACCTTTTTTTATTTTTATTTTTTTGGGCTACTTTTACACACTGAATTCTGAGAGACAAAATAACAATGTCAAATGAAAACCTCAGTTCGACTACCGAAGATAGTGAACTAAAGCGAAGTTTATCTAACCGCCATCTGCAATTGATTGCTATTGGCGGCGCAATTGGTACTGGTTTATTCATGGGGTCAGGTAAAACGATCAGCTTGGCTGGTCCATCCATTTTACTGATTTACATGATTATTGGTTTTATGGTGTTTTTCGTCATGCGTGCGCTGGGCGAATTGTTATTGTCTAACCTCCATTACAAATCATTCATCGATTTTTCGACTGATTTGATTGGCCCTTGGGCAGGATATTTTGTCGGCTGGACCTATTGGCTGTGCTGGATCACCATCGGCATTGCAGATTTGTCCGCAATTATTTATTACCTGCAGTTTTTTAATGGAGGCATACCTTTCACACCTGGGGAAGGGGTGATGATCAGTATCGCCGCCATTGTGTTTATTATGGGGCTGAACCTTGTTACTGTAAAACTGTTTGGTGAGTTGGAGTTTTGGTTTGCGCTGATTAAAATTATTGCCATTGTGGTTTTAATTGGTGTTGGCTTATGGATGATCTTTACCGGCTTTACTTCAACAACAGGTGAAGTTGCTGCGTTTTCTCATCTTTGGTCGCATGGCGGTTTATTCCCTACAGGCGTCACGGGCTTCCTGGCAGGCTTCCAGATTGCCATCTTTGCCTTTGTGGGTGTGGAATTAGTAGGTACTACCGCAGCCGAAACCAAAGATCCTGAGAAAAACTTGCCGAAAGCGGTGAATTCAATTCCAGTTCGCATCATTATTTTCTATGTGCTGGCTTTGGTGATTGTCATGTCAGTCACGCCTTGGAATCGAATTGACCCGACAGTCTCCCCATTTGTGAATCTATTCAGTCAGGCGGGCATTGCAGCGGCGGCCATTATTATGAATTTGGTGGTGCTGTCATCTGTTATGTCTTCTATGAACAGCGGCGTGTTCTCAACATCCCGCATGCTGTTTGGCTTGTCGCGTGAAGAGCAAGGCCCGAAAGCCTTTGGCCATTTGAATAGCCGCGCTGTTCCAGCAAATGCATTATACTTCTCTGCAGTATGTTTGCTGTTGGGTGCAGCGCTGCAGTATTTTGTACCTAATACAGTTGAAGCATTTACTTTAGCAACGACATTATCAACGATTTTGTTTATTTGCGTATGGCTGATGATTATCTGGAGCTATATTGTTTATTACAAAACACGCCCAGAGCTGCATGCGAAATCAACCTTTAAGCTTCCTGGCGGCTTGTTTACCTGCTGGGTGGTCATCATCTTCTTTATCGGCATGATTTACGTGCTGTCTTTAGAAGCAGATACGATGAAAGCGCTGATGGTCAGCCCAATCTGGTTTATTCTTTTGATTATCGGTTACTTTGGTTTCTATAAACCGAAACACAAATAATTCAAGTAAAATAAAAAAAACGCCAGCTTTAGACTGGCGTTTTTTTACGACAGAAATTGACGCTGAGCGAGAAAATTAATTTTAGAACAAAAAATATCCGGATATACTCGATTAAAATTAATGCTTTAAGAGTACATTATGGATAAGATGAATCTTTCTTCAGGAACTTTATTGCAATACATTATTGACCATCAGAATGAATATAAAATTCCATGTCAGCAATACACATTACCTGAAGTTTTAGCGCGATATGTATTTCTGAAAATGCAAAAAATACAAGGGCACTTAATACGACAAGTACAAGAAAAAAATAGTAAAGAAGAAATTTTAAATAAAGTTTTGCATCGACCTGTTGCACGATGGGAGCAGTTAATGAATCCTGAGCAACATCTCGCCTATGCTATTGAGCTTTTTAAAAAAGGTGCATTTATTGTGCTGGTGGATGATGTCCAGATTATAGATATCGATCAGGTTTTTTATATGGCTGAACATTCAAGAATTCAGTTTATTCGTTTAATTCCATTAACAGGTCAATAAAATTCATTTCATGGGGTATTTAATATGCAAACACAAGAAGAATTTCAACAAGCAGTCACTAAAAATATTCAAATCTTGCAGGCAGAACGAAATCAGGATTTACGTGATTGTTATCAAGCTCAGCTCAATTATTTGCAGCAATGTGGAGAACAGGGGATTCAACCACATTTACAACAGTTATGGATTACGTATGTGGAATCGTATGAATCTAATATTGTTTTGCAGGAAGCTACGCTCAGTTTATCGCAGTATTTGCAGCATTTAGTTGATTACTATGCGGCACATACTGAGCAACGTCAGGATATGATGCAGATTTTTCTGAATTTTGAAAAGATAGACCAAGCCTATCGGTTTCCTCATGCAGTAGGACGTGGGATTCGGGTATTGAAAACGGCATGTGCGGGTATAGATCAAGCTGAGCTGGTCAATCTTTTCTTGCAGCGTACACTGCAGATTCAACGTAAAACAATTGAACTCATTCAACTGATGAATCAGCACGCTGCATATCTTTATCCAGAAAAAATGTTGGATTATGCGGCCTTAAAAACATGGGCACGGCAGCAGTTGAGAGTGTTTTCAAACACTGAAAAAGCAGATTTATGGTATTGGTTGTTGACGGTTTTACTTGAAATCCGTCCTCAAAATCTAGAAACCCGTGTTTTAAACCACTATGACAAGACGGTTTTGCATCAATATTTTTTTGGGATGTTTCTGGTTGCGATTGAAGATGAAGACATTACTTTATTTGAAGAGCGAAGTTTTATCTTACTGATTGAGCAATTTTTACAGTTTATAAAATTGATTCGTGATAGACGATTGATACAGCTTATAACCAAAATGGTGTCGCAAAAAGCGAAGAGAAAGCAATTGTCACAAGCCTTGATTGCGGTCCTTAAACAAATCAATTTTGTTCAGTTAAGTCATTTTGGCTTTTTCCCGACCAAGCAATTAGAAAAATATCAACAGAAAATTCATGAGACCGTACAGCACTATCAATCTCCTGTCCTCAATGAGGAAACAGTTGCCACAGTACAAATGCAGATGCTGGATTATCAATTGCCATTTTCAGATGAAGAAGCGGCGGTTGGGGCTTTTTTAAGACAGGGCAATGCTCGGTTGGCATGGGTTGCCGTGCTGCAAAAAGAGTTTGATGCTTTAGCTGTGGATGAAAAACAACAATGGTACAAGTTTTGGAAGCATGTAGATGCTGTAAGCTCTGCAAAACCAACAAAAAAATGGTTGCTTGACGCTGAAAAAATTTGGCAGCAAAGTCCAGTGATTCAAAATCATTACTTAGACCAATTGCAGCATTGGTGGACTGTGATGAAAAAGCATGCTGTTGCGGATACTCGCCCCTTTAACAGTAAAAATGAAAATACCTTAAAAGGGATTGTCTGGTTTCAGCAATTTCAGAAAACACGCCAAGATGAGCTTTTAAATGTTTTAACACTGATGAGCGAATATTGTTATCGTAAAATTGCTGGTGTAGGTGCGACTAGTGCAGTATTAGGCGGTGTCTGTTTACATGCTTTGGCGCAACATGGTTTAACTGGTTTAGCAAAACTGAGCTTTTTGCAGAAAAAAATTCGTTACGAACTTGGGCAGAAAGTTATCCGTAAAGCCTTAAATGAGGCGGCTGTGAGCAATCATTTAACAGTGGATGAAATTAAAGAAGTAGTGGCAGAAGATTTTGATTTTATCCAAGGTAAAAGTATTCATCCAGTTGCTTGGGGAGATTATCAGCTTGGTTTACATTGTGTGGGAGATACACAATGTGAGGTGTGGATTGAATCCGATCAGCAAGTGGCTGCGTCAACAATCAAAGGCTTAACCAGTTCGAGTGTCTATAAAGATTTAAAAAAACAAGCCGCACTCATTGCCCGACAAATTAAAGTATATGCATTGGGTTTTGAAGAAGCGCTGCTTCAAGAACGACATTGGTCTTACGGTTTTTGGCAGCAGTATGTTGCAGGGCATGGGATTCTGGGATGGCTCGCAGGGCGTTTAATTTGGCAACTAGAATTACAAAATAGCGAACAAGTTATTGGCTGTTATCAGGCGGATACGCAGCACTGGCTGGATGTGCGCCAGCAAGTTATTACGGTGAATGCAGATCAAATCAAAAGTCTGCGTTTATGGCATCCGATTGAAGCGACATTGGATGAGGTGAAAGCTTGGCGTGAATATATTTTGATAAAACAGATTCAGCAACCTTTTAGACAAGCTTTTAGAGAAGTCTATATTGCGACTGAAACTGAGTTAAAGGAACAGCAATCTTTGCGCTTTGCTTATCATTATTTACAACAATCTAAATTTCGGGCTGTGGCAACAGGCAGAGCTTGGAATTACGAGATTCAAGGGGGCTGGGATAATGTTAGTCTGCCTTCACGGTATTTCCCAGCACAAGGGATTATTGCGATTTTAGCTGTGGATTTTCCAAAACATTCAACTTTGTTAAATGAGCAGGGAGTATATGCTTATATTAAGACGCAAGAGATTAAATTTAGCACCAGTCAAGGTCAGCTGATTGACTTGAACGATGTGCCAAAATTAATTTTTTCGGAAGTAATGCGCGATGCTGATTATTTTATTCAAGGCTGTTCAATTGGTTTAGATTACGCACTGGAGTTGACGGGTTTTCCTGAAGAGATGCAACGCTATTATTCACAACGCTATCAATCCACACTGAGCCAAATTATTGTTAATCGTCATGATAGTTTAGATCATATTTTATCGAGATTAGACATAGCTTATCAGTGCCGCCTAGACTCACATTTTGTTTATGTACAAGGTCAATTGCATGAATATAAAATTCATTTAGGTACAGGACATATTTTTATGTCACCGAATGATCAGTTCATCTGCATTGTGCCGCAGCAAAAGTTAGAAGCGGTACATGTCGCGCATTTATTTTTACCTTTTGAAGATGATGCTATGCTCAGTCTGATCTTGAGCAAGGTATTGTTATTGGCGCAAGATCATCAAATTAAAGATGAATTAATCCAGCAGCAAATTAAAGTTGCTTAAAATAGAGGCAGAACTGAATATAGCCCCGCATTTACTGCGGGGCTTTTCTTTTATCCATCCGTTGATCACGTTATACTCGGGAAAATCATTTCATTAGGTACGTTTATGTATCGTTTTATGAATTATAAAATTTTAATGTTGGCGAGCTGCGCGTTTTTGTCTGCCTGCGGTCAGTCGGGCGCTTTGCAGCTGCCGAACGATCAGAACCACGATAAACGTGCAAAATATTTGCTTTATTCAGATGCAGAAGCGCCGCAAAAATCTGCCAAGCACACTGAACAGGCTCCAGTTCAGCCGCCAGCTGCACCTGAAGATTCGACTTCCACCACTACACCTTAACTCTTAAAAGCAAGGATACATTCATGAGTTTTACCCGCATTAATGGGGTTTTGCACGCAGAGCAATGTTCTCTACAGCAGCTCGCAGAGCAATTTGGCACGCCGCTTTATGTTTATTCAAAAGCAACTTTTGAAAAGCATTATTTAGATATGGACCGTGCATTCAGCTTTATCGATCATCAAATTTGCTTTGCGGTAAAGTCAAACTCTAATCTTGCGGTATTGAATGTATTGACCAAGCTGGGCGCCGGTTTTGATATTGTGACGGGCGGCGAGCTGGCGCGGGTTTTAAAAGCGGGCGGCGATGCATCGAAAATTGTATTTTCCGGCCTAGGCAAAACAGAAGCTGATATTCAAAAAGCGCTGGAAGTGGGGATTGCCTGCTTTAATGTCGAATCTTATGCAGAGCTGGACCGCATTCAGAAAGTAGCGGCAAAACTATGCAAAAAAGCGCCCATTTCGCTGCGCGTCAATCCAGATGTAGATGCCAAAACCCATCCGTATATTTCGACGGGATTAAAAGAAAATAAATTCGGCATTCCATCTGACAGCGTGTATGAAACATATCAATATGCAGCGTCATTGCCCAATTTAGATGTCGTCGGCATTGATTGCCACATCGGTTCGCAGCTGACAGAAACCCAGCCTTTTGTGGATGCTTTAGACCGCGTGATGGTGATGATTGAGAAACTCAAAGAATTGGGCATCAATCTTAAGCATATCGATATTGGCGGCGGCTTAGGTGTCACCTACAAGGATGAAACTCCTCCGTCCGTCGAAGAATATGCCAATGCCATGAAGCCGGCGTTAGAAAAATTAGGCATGAAAGTCTATATGGAGCCGGGCCGCAGCATCTCGGCCAATGCAGGCGTGCTGCTGACTAAAGTCGATTTGCTGAAACCGACCAATCACCGCAACTTTGCTATTATTGATGCCGCCATGAATGACTTAATCCGTCCCGCTTTATACGAAGCATGGATGGATATTCAGGAAGTGACGCCGCGTAGCGATACTGAAGCGAAAGAGTGGGATGTGGTTGGCGCAATCTGCGAAACGGGCGATTTCTTAGGGAAAGAGCGCGAGCTTGCAATTCAGGAAAATGACATTCTTGCAGTGCTGGGCGCCGGTGCATACGGCTTTGTGATGAGTTCTAATTACAACAGCCGCGGCCGCGCTGCGGAAGTGATAGTCGATGGTGATCAGCCGCATTTGATTCGTGAGCGCGAAAGCATCGAATCATTGTGGGAACGCGAACGCCTGTTGCCTTAAGGAGTAATTCGAGATGCTATTAGAATTTACTAAAATGCATGGCCTAGGCAATGACTTTTTGGTGCTGGACTTAATCAGTCAGCGCGCATTTTTAGATACGATGACCATTCAGCGTTTGGCAGACCGTCATTTTGGCATTGGTTTTGATCAGCTTTTGATTGTTGAACCGCCCGATATGCCGAATGTCGATTTTAAATACCGGATTTTCAATGCAGACGGTTCTGAGGTTGAACAATGCGGCAATGGGGTACGCTGCTTTGCGCGTTTTGTACATGAGCGTAAGCTGACCACGAAAACCAAAATGAAAGTGCAGACCAAGGCTGGCATTGTAGAGCCGGAACTGGGGCAGAATGGCTGGGTCCGCGTGAATATGGGATATCCTAAATTCCTGCCGCATGAAATTCCATTTCTTGCAGAAGAACCTGAAAATTTATATGACATTCGCTTGCCTGATGGCGAACAGCTCACGATTGATGTTGTGAATATGGGCAATCCGCATGCTGTGACAATTGTCCCTGATGTGATTCAGGCAGATGTCGCGCGTTTAGGCCCGCAGCTGGAGTCGCATGAGCGGTTTCCAGCGCGGGTGAATGCAGGCTTTATGCAGATCATTGATGAAAAGCATGCGCGTCTGCGTGTGTTTGAACGCGGTGTCGGCGAGACTTTGGCTTGCGGTACAGGCGCTTGCGCGGCAGCTGTTTCAGGCATGCGCCGTGGATTATTGGCAAATTCAGTGGAAATTGAATTGGCTGGCGGCAAACTGCAAATTGAATGGCGCGAAGGCGATGTGGTTTGGATGACCGGTCCGACTGCAAATGTCTACGAAGGCCGTTTGGATTTGAGCTACTTCCAAGGTTAAAGCCAAATTAAGCAATAAAAAAAGCACGGTCGTAAGATGGTGCTTTTTTATGCCTGTAAATCAGTTATGCTGTATAAAAGAATGCATTTGCCTTGAACTTGAATGACACCATTGATATTTCTTCCTGGCGCATCCGGCAGCCTTGAATTTTGGCATCCATTAATGGCCTTATTGCCAGAGCGCTATTCCAAACACATTATTGGCTATCCCGGCTTTGGTTCAGTGCCCATGCAGGAAAGTGTCTATGATTTTGATAGCCTGAGCCGTCATGTACTGGCACAGGTTGATCAGCCGTGCATAATTATCGCGCAATCGATGGGAGGCATATTGGCGCTGCAGGCTGCACTGCAGAAGCCTGAGCTGGTGAAAGGGCTGGTGCTCATTGCGACTTCAGGCGGTATTGATTTAAGCCCTTTCCAGGTTGAAGATTGGCGGAGCGCGTACAAGAATCAGTTTTTAAATTATCCCGACTGGTTTGCTGCTGTTCATTTGGATTACGCCAGCCAATTATCTAAGATTAACCAAGAAGTGCTGCTGTTGTGGGGCGATGCAGATTTGATCAGCCCAGTTGCAGTCGGACGGTACTTAAATCAGAAATTTCAACATTCAACACTGCATATTATTCAACATGGCGATCATTTATTTGCAGCGCAGCATGCATCGGAAGTGGCTGAATTCGTCACCGAATATTTACATGCTTTAGAAAGCAGCGCATGAGGCGACAGTATGTCCTCTAAAATAGATGCATTTGCATTGCTGGGTATGTGGCTCAAAGAGCGGGAAATTCAAAATCAGTCTGCGCATACCCTGCGGGCTTATGAGCGCGATGTTTCGGACTTTATTCTATTTTGCGGCAAACGGAATCTTCCGTTATCAGATCTGGAAACCTCGGATCTGCGTGAATATTTGGCATATAAGGTCGAGTGCCATCAACTCAGTTCCAGCAGTTTGCAGCGCATGCTGTCCGCGATCCGTCAATTTATGAAATGGGCGGAGCATAGTGAATATATGCGTTTCAACCCTGCCGATAATTTCCAGCTAAAGCGCCAGTCCCGCCCTTTGCCGGGTTTGGTGGATATCGAAACGGTCAATCAAATTTTGGATCAGCCAGCGCCAGAAACAGAGGCGCAGCAGCAAATGTGGCTGCGGGATAAAGCGATTTTAGAACTGCTGTATTCCAGCGGGCTGCGCTTGGCGGAAGTGCAGTCGCTGCGGATCAAAGATGTTGATTTTAACCGGCAGCTGCTGCGCATTACCGGTAAGGGGAATAAAACCCGTATTGTGCCGTTTGGCGCAAAAGCCAAAGAAGCTGTCATGAATTGGCTACAGGTGTATCCATTATGGCACGGTGATTTTGTACCCGAGGCCAATGTATTTATTACCCAAAAAGGCAATCCTTTAGGCGCGCGGCAAATTGAAAACCGGGTGAAATTTCAAGCGCAGCGGGCAGGGGTCAATGTGGATTTGCATCCGCATTTACTGCGTCATTGCTTTGCCAGCCATATGCTGTCCAATAGCGGGGACTTGCGCGCGGTACAGGAAATGCTGGGACACAGCAATTTAACCACAACTCAAATTTATACCCATGTCGATTTTGATCATTTGGCGAAAGTTTATGATCAGGCGCACCCGCGGGCAGCTAAAAAATAAACGAGGAGCATGAAACTCCTCATTTATTTTTTAGCAAAGAATTATAGCGCCGGGCTGTGAACAGGGACTTGGCGTGCAGGATTTGCTTTCTCAAAAGCTGTCGCAATATTCAACAATGTTGGCTCATCAAATTCACGTGCGATGAATTCAATATTGATGTTCATTGGATAGCTGCTGCGTGATGATGTCACTGTTTTAGCCGGCATGGAAAGGGCAGGGAAGCCGCTAAATGGACTGAGGCGGTTATTCGTTCCAGCAGATGGGCTGTTGCCTAAGTCGGCAGCTAAAGCAGTCATGGTTGGATAGGCCAAGGCATCGTAGCTTGTGCCCTTAAATACACCGTTTAAGTCTGTATGGTCTAGGGCCGCATTGAGATTTCCGCGAACATGCGGCGCGCGTATCACAGTATTGAGATGATAGCCTTCAATAAAGGATGCTGCCGTTGGGTCACGGTCATAGTTATTGAAAGTCGCAATCATCAGGCCGCTTTTTTGCAGGTCTGCATAAGATTGAAAAATGCTTTGCGTGGTTTTTAAATAAGCACTCAGTGATGTCTTAAACTCATAGGCGGAAAGGCTGGAGTATTTGGTTAAAATATTGGCTAAATCTTCAATGTCTACTTCTTCGACAATCGCGCCCGCAGCTTTCATTTTTTCTACAGCTTGATCCATAGCATCATTAACCAGTTGGCCATCTTCACTCATCACGCCGCGGCTATTGGGCTGTGCATAGAGTGCCCGAACCAAGCCAATGCGTTTGCCTTGTAATGATGCAGTTTCTGCTGGAACATAAGAATTTGGCACAGAAAACAAAGTACGGTATTCCGTTTCGGAAGCGACTAAAGGCGCAAGACGGTCAAAATCATTGCGCTGATTAGATGAGGGGGATGGATCATAGCCAGTTAAGCTATCTATTAAAATAGCGCAGTCGATTGCTTTGCGGCACATTGGGCCTGCAGTATCTTGGGTAGGCGCCAAAGGAATAATACCGTCTTGGCTGACCAGGCGCAGTGAAGGGCGTAGGCCAACCAAGCCTTGCACGGCGGAAGGAATACGAATAGAACCGCCAGTATCTGTGCCAATGCCAATTAATGCTAAGCTGGCATTAATTGCAGCGCCAGTGCCTGCAGATGAACCTCCAGGCCCTTTCGTCAGGTCATAAGCATTTTTAGTTTGCCCGCCATTTTCATGGCTGGATTTACCGCCAAAACCAAAAGCAAATTCATCTAAATTGGCTTTGCCTAAAATAATGCCGCCATTTTCTTTAATTTTATGAATGATATAGGCATCATCTTTTGGGAAATTGTCTTTCAGAGCGGGTGATCCAGCGGTATTTGCCATGTTCATTGCATCAATATTATCTTTGGGCAAGACCGTTACACAATGAAGGGGGCCTTTGAGTTGGCCTGTATGTGCATAATAATCGTCAAGGGCTTGGGCGTCTGTTAATGCGGACGGATTAACAGAAATAATGCTGTTTAATGTGGGGCCTTTTTTATCATAAGCTTCAATTCGGTCTAAATAGCTTTGCACAATTTGAACACAGCTGGCGCCTTTACTTTGAATCGATTGATGCACACTTGCAATACTGGCTTCAACTGGGGTGAATGCAATTGGTTTTATAGTTTCATTATCTGCATTCGATGCAGATTCATCTGAATCGTTACAGGCGCTTAAAAATGCAGAAAGCGATATAAGTAGAATAGTTTTTTTAAAGTTCAGCACAGATGTTTTCCTCGGTGATCGTATTTGATCAGAGAAGCAATGCAAGTGTTGTGCCATCGAAGATGTTGATGTTATGAGCTATTTTTTGAATGAAAAAATGATTGCTGCAGTGTTTTGTGCGTATTTGAATCATTTTTTGCACAGTAAACATGCATTAAATTTCAATTAATTTTGAAATGATTAAAAAACGGTAACAATATTGAAGAAATCTAGACAAAAGCATGCAAAGAACATAAATTATTCGAAAGTAAATGTTTTAGATGCGATTAATAGTGATGCTTGCACTAATGTAGAATAAAAAAAAGGCAATTTTTCACGTATAAAAGAATGCATCAATGCGTAGGGTCAGCTTAAGCGAACCGAGGAGTCGTTGCTGTTCCGAAAAATGCGCATCAAGAATTTAATTGAAAACTAGGCAAAAGAAATGATTTTGGATATTCAAGACAAGTATGATCAGCTCAGCTCTAAACAAAAAGAGATTTTTGCTGGTTATGGCCTTCGGCAAGTGAAGCATTTTGTGGAAATCAGTTTGCCCAATATTGAGCCGTCTCTTCCTGTAAATGCAGTTGTGCAGGGGGTGAATGCCAATGGCAAAGTGCAAGCCATTCATGCAGATACACAAAAGGCTTATCTTTGGATTTCTGACCTGCAATGGCAAGAAACGCAATCTCCGACGGCTTCTTTTGACTCTAAGCAGGACTTTATTGAGGTCTGGCAAATCTTTGAGCTGGCTCAATATGAATTGATTGATTTAAGCCATATTCACCGTGATTTTTTAGAAAATCAGCCTGTTTAATGCAATACAGCGTATGACGCAGTAAGGGGCTATTTGAATTCAGTTTCGGGTGATTGAAATAGCCTTGATGCTGCATGCCTAAACGCAGCATCACATTTTCAGACGCTTTATTTTGAACGGCCGTGAATGCTTTCACTGTTTTTAGCTGCAAAACCTCAAAGGCGAATCTTAGGCATTCGTCCGCGGCTTCAGAGGCATAGCCTTGATGCCAAAATTCGGCAGCTAAGCGCCAGCCAATTTCAGTGCAAGGCGAAAATTCAAATAAATCCGGCTGAAAATGCAGCCCAGTAAATCCAATAAACTGTCCTGTTTGCTTTAATTCCAGCGCCCAGAATCCCCAGCCATTTAAATCTATATGCTGCTGAAATTTTTCTGCCAGCGCATCGCTTTCTTGTGTGTTCAGCGTTTGTGGAAAATGCTGCATGACTTGAGCATTGGCATTCATGTGCGCAAATGGCGCTAAATCTTCAGTTTCCCACGGCCTGAGAGTCAGCCGTGCGGTTTCTAAAATGACTGGCGGCTTAATGTCTGGGCCGTTTCGCATCATAAATCTTCCAAAGGCAGCTGATAGCTTTGTTTAACGATCTGGCTCGGAACATCTGTTTTTACACTGGTAATGCCGTTGCGTTTGGTTAAATGCGTGGATTGAAATTTACGGTAGCTTTCTAAATCCGGCACAACCACTTTCAGCATGGCATCGCATTCCCCTAAAATAATGTAGCACTCCATCACTTGCGGCAGTTCTTTCATCGCCTCAATGAAGGTATCAATCGTTTCGGCATCTTGGCCTAGCAGCCAAATACGAGAAAACAAAATCAATTGAAAGCCAATTTTTTGCGGGTCGACCACCGTAGTATAGCTTTGAATGACGCCGGCCTCTTCAAGCAGTTTTACACGGCGTAGGCAGGACGATGGTGACAGGCCAATGGTTTTTGCAAGATCATTGTTTTGCATTCGGCCATTATTCTGCAAAGAGCGAATGATAGTTTTATCAATACGATCGAGCTTTACTAGAATTGATTTGGAAGAAATTTTCATAAATTAGAATTATATTCTAAAAATAACAATAAATTTAGAATAAATGAAATCCTATTTTAGTTCAATTCACAGATACTATTTTTGTCCATCCATACAGTGATAGGAAAAGAAAATGTCTGTATTAGTAGTCTTTGCGTTAACGGTAACTCCGCTAATTTTTACCCCTGGGCCAGATATGCTATTTATTCTGTCTCAAGTGATGGGCAAAGATGCAAAAGCAGGCATGATGGCAACTGTTGGTGTATGCACAGGTTATTTGGTGCATTCAGTTTTAGTGGCTTTAGGTATTGCTGCAATTATTGTCTCTTTTCCAATTTTGTTTGAAACCATCCGCTGGCTGGGGATCGCTTATCTTTTATATTTGGCGGCGCATTTAATTAAATCTGTGTTTAGCAATAAAAAATTGAGTATTGAAAAGCAAAGTGCGTCAAATCCTATAAAAAAAGGATTTTTTACCGCTTTGCTAAACCCGAAAGGCATGCTGATTTATTTTGCGATCTTGCCGCAATTTATAGATCAGTCAGGCAACACGGTCACTCAGGGTCTCGTTTTATCTTTGATCTTTATTACTTTGATATTTATTGTGTACTGCAGTTTAAGTTTGGTTTTTGCCAAGATTACGCAAAAAACCGAGATTGATGCACGTAAACAAAAATGGATCGATGGCACCTCAGGCGGATTACTAGGTCTCGCTGCGGCGTGGCTGATTGCAAACTAAAATCAAGCCTATTCATTTGATAAAAAGCCTGCATTTTAAGCAGGCTTTTTATTGAGATATAAGCAGAAGAGTTGTGCTTTAAAATAAATGGCCTGAATTTTTCAGCGCAATAAAGCCAGTTTTAATTTTGAATCAATTCCGGATTGCATAAATTCGCTACAAAAATATGTCATCTATCTTAAATGACACAAACACTATGATATGCGCACCAGTCATTTCTGCATAAAAAAGAATCATGACTGATCGGAAAAAGATATTAAATCAAATCTTTTGATGAACCTAATCAAGTAAAAATATAATAAAAATCAATGCTTAAAAAATAACTAAATAAGTCGTGAAAACAAATAAATAAAACCATTCTGAAAAAGTGTGAACGATAAGTTCAAGGAATTTTACGGATTTTTACAGGTCTTTCGATAATTGTGACTTGACCCAAATGCCAATCACATTGCAAGATAGGGCACCTAAAAAATTTAAAGTGAAGAGTTAATATAACTTTTCTCAACATTTACATTTGCTAAAACAGCCGAGGATTACATGAAGGCTCTTGTTGCTGTAAAACGTGTGGTTGATGCCAACGTTAAAGTTCGTGTTAAACCGGACAACAGTGGGGTTGACCTTACTAACGTTAAGATGTCAATCAACCCATTCTGTGAAATCGCAGTGGAAGAAGCGGTTCGCTTAAAAGAAAAAGGAACTGTTTCAGAAATCGTTGTTGTTTCTATTGGCCCTAAAGAAGCTCAAGAACAAATCCGTTCTTCTATGGCGCTTGGCGCTGACCGCGGTATCTTGGTTGAAGCTGATGACAGCCAGCTAGGCGCGCTTGAAGTTGCTAAAATTTTAAAAGGCGTAGTTGATGCTGAACAGCCTCAATTAATCCTTCTAGGCAAACAAGCAATTGATGATGACTCAAACCAAGTCGGCCAAATGCTTGGCGCTCTTCTTGGCGCAGGTCAAGGTACTTTCGCTTCAGCAGTTAAAGTTGAAGGCGATAAAGTACAAGTAACTCGTGAAATTGACGGCGGTCTGCAAACTGTAGAGCTTGCGCTTCCTGCAATCATCACGACTGACTTGCGTTTGAACGAACCGCGTTATGCTGCTCTTCCAAACATCATGAAAGCGCGTAAAAAACCGCTTGATACTAAGTCACCAGCTGATTATGGCGTAAACCCTGCAACTAAGCTTAAAACTGTTAAAGTTGAAGCGCCTGCAGAACGTAAAGCTGGCGTACAAGTGAAGTCTGTAGACGAGCTTGTAGAAAAATTGAAAAACGAAGCGAAAGTGATCTAATACAGAAGGATAAAAATCATGAGTATTTTAGTTATCGCTGAGCACGACAACAAAGCACTTAACGGCGCTACTTTAAACGTTGTTGCTGCAGCGCAAAAAATCGGCGGTGATATCACTGTATTGGTTGCTGGTTCAGGCGCGCAAGCTGTTGCTGACCAAGCGGCTAAAGTTGCTGGCGTAAGCAAAGTATTGCTTGCTGACGACGCTGCTTATGCAAACCAATTGGCTGAAAACGTAGCTAAATTAGTTGCTTCTATTGGTTCTGGCTATTCGCACATTCTCGCTGCGTCTACTACAACTGGTAAAAATATTCTGCCTCGCGCAGCTGCGCTTCTTGATGTAAGCATGATCACTGACATTATTGCAGTCGATTCAGCAAATACATTCAAGCGTCCTATCTATGCAGGCAACGCGATTGCTACAGTTCAATCTGACGAATCAATCGTTGTTGCAACTGTACGCGGTACTGCATTTGATCCAGTTGCTGCGGAAGGCGGTTCTGCTGCAGTTGAAGCGCTTGCTTCTGCTGGTGATGCTGGAATTTCTAAGTTCGTTTCAGAAGAAATCGTGAAATCTGAACGTCCAGAATTAACAGCTGCTCGCATTGTTGTATCTGGCGGCCGTGGTGTTGGTTCAGGTGAAAACTATCACACTGTGCTTGACCCATTAGCTGACAAGTTAGGTGCTGCTCAAGGTGCGTCACGTGCTGCAGTAGATGCTGGCTTCGTACCAAACGATATGCAAGTTGGTCAAACAGGTAAAATCGTTGCGCCAGAACTGTATATCGCTGTAGGTATCTCAGGTGCGATTCAGCACTTGGCAGGTATGAAAGAGTCTAAAGTGATCGTAGCGATCAACAAAGACGAAGAAGCGCCTATCAATGCAGTAGCGGACTACTGGTTAGTCGGTGACTTGAACACTGTAGTTCCAGAATTGGTTTCTAAAATCTAATTTCTGAAATTACTGTTTCAAAAAAAACCCTTAGATTATTCTGAGGGTTTTTTTTGAGCTGCGCTTTTGAGTCAGTTTGGGTTTTTATGAGTCCTAAGGCTGTTGGGCTTAAATTCAGTTGAAAGAGATTATTGGGTCTGAGAAATCAGATTTAACCGCATGTTTGATGGGCCTTCAGCAGATAAAAAAATCATAACATCTTACTATTGGCCAGAGTCTAAATTTTTGTCTAAAAAATATTCAAATTTTTAAAAAATATAACAAGATAGCAGATTGTCAAAACACACATTTAAAAGCAGATTTATGCTATAATTTACGGCTGTATTTTACATTTTGACTCATGCTTTTGAGTGAAATTTTAGCTGGATTTACGACATATAAATGCGGGTCATTTTTACCTGTATAATAAGGAGTATGCATGAGCGTATCGGAAATTAGACCGATTGCCATTGAGGATGAACTCAAAAGTTCATATCTCGATTATGCGATGAGCGTAATTGTATCGCGTGCATTGCCGGATGTGCGGGATGGTCTAAAACCTGTTCACCGCCGTGTGCTTTTCGCAATGCACGAGCTGGGCAATGACTACAACAAAGCGTACAAAAAATCTGCCCGTGTAGTCGGTGACGTGATCGGTAAATATCACCCGCATGGTGACTTCGCCGTTTATGAAACCATCGTCCGTATGGCGCAGGATTTCAGCTTGCGCTATCAATTGGTTGATGGTCAGGGCAACTTCGGTTCGGTCGACGGCGACAGCGCTGCGGCGATGCGTTATACCGAAGTCCGTATGCGCAAGTTAACCCATGAACTATTGGCTGATCTTGAAAAAGATACAGTTGAATGGGAAGACAACTACGACGGTTCTGAGCGTATTCCGCAAGTCATGCCAACCCGTGTGCCGAACTTGCTGATTAACGGTGTAACCGGTATTGCTGTCGGTATGGCGACGAATATGGCGCCGCACAACATGACTGAAGTTGTGAACGCTTGTTTGGCCTATGCCAATAATCCGCAAATCAGTATTGAAGGATTGATGGAGCACATCTCTGGTCCAGACTTTCCTACAGGCGGCATTATTTACGGCAAATCAGGCATTGTAGACGCTTACCGGACAGGTAAGGGGCGCTTGCATATCCGCGGTAAATATCATATCGAAGAAGACCAGAAAACTGGCCGCGGTACAATCGTATTTACAGAAATTCCTTATCAAGTTAACAAAGCAAAAACCATTGAGCGTATTGCGGAGTTAGTGAAAGAGAAAAAACTGGAAGGTATTTCTGAGCTTCGTGACGAATCAGATAAAGACGGCATGCGTATCGCCATCGACTTGAAACGCGGTGAAAACGCCGAAGTGATCGTCAATAATCTATTTTTAAATACTCAGCTGGAAAACTCTTTCAGCATCAATATGGTCTGCCTGGACAACGGCCAGCCAAAATTGATGAACCTGAAAGATATTATCGCGGCCTTTGTCCGTCACCGCCAAGAAGTGGTTACGCGCCGCACCATGTTCGAATTGCGCAAAGCGCGCGAACGCGGCCATATCTTAGAAGGTTTGACGGTTGCTTTAGCCAATATTGATGCCATTATTGAAACCATCAAAACGTCTGCGAACCCTGGTGAAGCGCGTGAGCGTTTACAGGCAGGCGAGTGGGCTGCGGGCGGTGTTGTTGCTTTGCTGGAAAAAGCAGGTTCAATTTCAATCCGTCCAGATGAAATTGAAGGGGAAGATCCAAGCCGTCCATTCGGATTGGCAGGCAATGTCTACCGCTTGTCTCCAGCGCAAGTTGGCGCAATTTTAGAGTTGCGCTTACACCGTTTAACGGGCCTTGAACAAGATAAGCTGCATGCTGAATATACTGAAATTTTAGGTCAAATTGCTGAATATACAGCAATTTTAAATGACTTTAATTTATTGATGAATGTGATTAAAGAAGAGCTTGCATTGATTCTGCAGCAGTATGGCGATGCGCGCCGTACCGAAATTGTAGAGTCGCGCATTGACTTCTCGCGTGAAGATTTGATTCCAGAAGAGCAGGTTGTGCTCACTGTTTCTCAAACAGGATATGCAAAAACACAGCCGCTTTCTGACTATGCAGCGCAGCGCCGCGGCGGCCGCGGCAAGTCTGCGACCTCAATGAAAGCAGATGATTACATTCAGCATTTGATTGTGACATCAAACCATGCAACAGTATTGTGCTTCACCAATGTTGGTAAAGTTTACCGCCTGAAAGTATTTGAAGTGCCGCAAGCTTCACGCGGTTCAAAAGGCCGTCCAATGGTGAACTTGCTGCCGCTGGATGCTGATGAAACCATCACAGCAATCTTGCCGGTGATTGATGCGCCGAAGAAATTCAAAGAGCGTCTTGCTGACTTCCGCAGTTTCGTGAAAGCAAATGCTGAAAGACTGAAAGCAAATGAAATCGTCAATGCGCATTATGATGCGCTGGAAGCTGCGTTTGCAGAACTGGCTGATGGCGATGACCTTTCTGATGCATTGCGCAAACAGCTGAAAGAGCTGGGTATCGAGCTTTCTGCGACTGATTTGGACGATGAAATTGTCGCTGAATTTGCAGAACTTGCAGAAAACTTGCGTAAAAACTTCTATGTCTTTATGGCAACAGAAGCAGGTACGATCAAGCGTGTTGAACTTGAACAGTTCTCGAATGTCCGTTCCAATGGCTTACGCGCAATTGAGCTGAATGATGAAGACACCTTGATTGGTGTAGCCATCACTGACGGCGAACAGCAAATCATGCTGTTCTCGAACGAAGGCAAGGCGATCCGTTTTGCTGAAACAGATGTTCGCGCAATGGGCCGTTCTGCGAAAGGCGTGCGCGGCATGCGTGTCACTATCGGCGCAGCGCAAGCGGAAGAAGCGGAAGATGCTGATACAGATTCGGATGATGACGCGGCAGATTCTGCATTTGTCAGCCGCATCGTTTCTTTGGTGGTGGTGCCTGAAACAGGCGAAGTGCTTTGCGCATCTGCTAACGGTTACGGTAAGCGTACGCCAGTCGATGACTTCCCAACCAAGAAACGCGGCGGTAAAGGCGTCATTGCAATTAAGACCTCTGAGCGTAATGGCGAGCTGGTCGGCGCAGTTGCCATTGATGCGTCTAAAGAGTTGATGCTGATTTCTGACGGCGGTACTTTGGTTCGTACCCGTGCGTCAGAAGTTGCGCAAACTGGCCGTAATGCTCAAGGTGTGCGTTTAATCCGTTTAGGTGAAAATGAAACACTGGTTGGCGTAGAGGCGATTGAAGCTGTGGAAGAAGATGATGAATTGCTGGATGATGCATCTTTAGCGGCATCCGCTGAATCGGCGGCAGATGATGAAATCATTGCTGAAAATACAGAAAATGAATCTGATTTGAATGAGCCTGAAGAAGACTGATTTTAAATCAATAAAAAGGGCGCTTCGGCGTCCTTTTTTCTATGTCGGCCCTAGATAGATGGATGAGAATGATGATGAAGCTTCAATATGCTGTATTGGCGTCTGCACTGGCTTTAGGCGGCTGTGAGAAATTGGGTCAGCAAGCGATGAATGCGATTCCTGACCCGAGCGCAGCGCAAGCTCAGGCGGCCCAAGCTGCCTATGATGACTTGCGAGCGCAGAATTTTAGTCAGCTGATGACGCGTTTAGAGCCGGAACTGCAGGCGCGGTTCAGCGGCAATGAAAAAGAAATGCATAAATTTGCGCGCGGCTTGCCAAAGGAAAACTATAAAACCAAGAAAATAGTCGCGAAAAACATAGTCAAGGCAACCAATCAGCCCAGTAAGTATACGGTGACGTATGAATATGCGTATGACAAAAATTTAGTGCAGTATGATGTCAGTTTTGACAAGGCGGGCGGCAGCGCGAAAATTCGTGATTTAAGCGTGTCTGTATTTGGTGAGAAGATTTAAAACAGAATTTGCTGTTTTTTTGATTCAATGGGAATGAAATCTAAAAAAGGATGTTGAGGCATCCTTTTTTTTGTTGCAGATTGAAGCACCGATTTTATGCATTTAAATAATCTGACGGTATTGCAATTAGCTGAAATATTGACAGCAATGCTACGGATGTAAATTAGCGAACATAATTGTGTGAATACGTGTTTAACATTAGCATTGTGCTACAGTTCAAATGAGCAGAAGCATAGTGGAATGATGATGATCGGAGCCAGCACGCAGCAAAATAGCAAATCGGCAGTATTGTTTGAAGCTTTAATTCAGCGAAATAATGAGAAAATCATGGTCTTAGTCGGACAGAATGTCCGAGCAGCTTTGTTTCAGAATACAGACGCTTTAAACCATGTTTATGGAATTTTACCGGATTATTTTTTGAACCAAGCTGAAATTATTGCTGTTGCGCAGATAGATGAAAAGGCAGTCGGTGAAATCACGAAAATTGATTACGCATATATGTATCCAGAAGAAACAGTGTTGTTTTCTGTGGTTTACCAAGGACATGAGGGGGGAGATGAAGTTGTAGGATTGTGGTTGGATGTACAGCATAGTACCGCTATTTAAATCACTATACTTTATATTGAAGCTTTAAAATTTTCATAATTTGAGGTACAAAAAAGGACGCCGAGGCGTCCTTTTATATGCAGTCAATTTTAGAGTGTGTTATGCAGCTTAGGATCGTAGTTCTTTTGCTTTTCGTAATCGAACTCGCCTTCCCATTTACTGATCACGAGAACAGCCAATGCATTGCCGATCACGTTCAGAACAGTACGCGCCATATCTAAGATACGGTCAATACCGGCAATGAATGCAAGGCCTTCGAGCGGAATGCCGACACTGCCCAGCGTTGCTAACAGTACGACGAAAGACACGCCAGGAACGCCAGCGATGCCTTTAGAAGTAATCATGAGTGTCAAGACAAGAATAACTTGCTGGCCCAGGCTTAAATCAATGCCGTACAACTGCGCAATGAAGATTGCAGCGATACTTTGATACAGTGTTGATCCATCCAAATTGAATGAATAGCCGATTGGAATCACGAAGCTGGTAATCGGTTTTGGCGCACCGTAAGCTTCCATTTTTTCCATAATGCGCGGCAGCACTGTTTCTGAACTGGCAGTTGAATAAGCTAAGATCAATTCATCTTTCAAGATTTTAATAATCGCCCAAATGCTGAAACCGCAAATTTTGGCAACAAATCCTAAAACGACAAAAATAAAGAAGAAAATAGCGCCATATACCAATAATGCAAGTTTGACTAAAGGCAGTAATGAACTGAAGCCAAAGTTCGCGACAGTCGCAGCGATTAAGCCGAATACACCTAAAGGCGCAAACATCATAATCATGTGAGTGACTTTGAACATGGTTTCAGAAACGGCATGCAAAACACTGATCAGCGGCTGTTTAGTTTCTTTTGATAAAGAGCCTAAGCCAATGCCAAACAGCACCGAGAAGAAAATAATCGGCAGCATTTGCCCGCTGGTTAAAGCAGCAAAGAAGTTTGGCGGGATCAAAGATAATACAGTTTGCACCAATCCATGTGAATGCGAACTGACTTCATGGGATGTTTCCTGATATTTGGAAATATCCACTTGGGTCAGGGTCGACATGTCAATGCCAGCGCCGGGCTGGAAGACATTGGCTGCAACTAAACCGACAATAATTGCAATAGTGGTAATGATTTCAAAATACAAAATGGTTTTGAAACCCAGTTTACCCACATTGGAACCATGACTTGCATTGGCAATGCCTAAAATCAGCATTGAAACTACAAGCGGGATTACAATCATTTTAATAAGGTTAATAAAAATTGAACCCAGCGGGGTCAATAAATTATTTACTAAGGCATCACGGTATTCAGGAGAATAGTGGAGAATAGAGCCTAAAAGTATACCTAAAATGAGTGCAATTACGATTTGCCATGCAAGGCTCATCTTAATTTTTTTCATACTCAGCTCTGAAAAAACTAAATTAGGGACAAAAAAAATCTGCATGAACTCTTGCGCTGCATCTAAAAAATGGCGCTGCAAAGGCAAGAGGAATTTTGGCAGATTTGATTAAGCCTATTTTGAAGTTTTTATGAAAAATGAGCTAACTATTTTTATGATATTGCTGTTGATTGGTGTTTTTTCTTTCAGTTTTATTTAATAATCCGATTTAGGTGATAAAATTAAGTTATGAAACAAATAAAAATGATTAATAATTGACTAGTTTGGCTTAAGTTTTAATCTATAGTAAGACCAGCATAGGCAAACGCCGGCAAAAGCGCTTAAATAGATTAATTTAGGCACAACAATGCTGGTCGGCACTCCCATCTGGTTCAGCTGGATAAACATTTGAATGCCTTGGGTAGAAGGCAAAAAACTGCCTAGCCCCTGCATCCATAAAGGCATTGCTGCGTGCGGCCATGCCGTGCCAGAGAGCAAAAATAGCGGAATTGAGGTGAATACAATCAGATGCCCAGCCCGTTCAGGCATATCTAAAAATGAGGCCAGCAGCATAGCAAGGGCAATGATGCAGCTAATGAATATCGGTACCGCGATCAGCATGCCCATAAAATTTCCGCCGCGCGGATAATCGTACAGCCAGAAGGTAAAGCCGAACAGATAGAAACAGCCCAAACAGCCAATCGTAAGTATGGCCGCGAAAATTGCCCAAAATTCAGCTGCAGCAGGTTTCCATTGATACTGTTCACGGTAGCTTGCCAGCAGCATGCACAGTCCAAGTACAATGGTCTGGTGAATAATCAGCGGCGCAACTGCAGGGAAAATATAACTGCCATAGCCAGATAAGGTATTGAATAGCGGTATTTGATGAATGGACAGTGCAGGAGAGAAATGTGAAATATTGCCAAATTTTTCTGCCTGTTCCGCCAGTGCATTTTCAATAGATGTGGCAAGGCCAAGGCCAATTTGTTTGGTTTTTAAAAAATTTGCAGCGCTGAGATATAAGCCGACACCGCCAACTTCGCCATGGCGGATGCTGTTGGATAAATTGTCAGGCAAAAGCAAAATGCCATCCGCCTGCTGGCGCTGAACCATTTGTTCAGCTTCTAAAAAGTTAGCTGTGACTGCCTTAATCTTTACATTTGGACTGTTAGAGACTTGTCCAATAATTGCGGATGTCATTGCACTTTGTTCTTCATCGACAATCACAATCGGCAAAGCCTGCGCTTGCTGCGCCTGATAAGCTGTAGGATAAAAAAAGCTGTACATAAAGACCGACAGAATCAGCGTGGTCAAGATAGATGAATTGGCAGCAATGTTTTTAAAGGTTTGAATGTAGTAGTGGAAAAACTGTTTCATGACTGAATCTCCTTGGCGCATTTTTTCAAGAAGACATAAGCCAGTGCAAAATACAGCACGCTATATACCACGAGCAGGGCAAAAGGCTGCAAGGAAGATGACAGCGGGCTGCCAATCACCCATTGTTCGGTTTGCAGTTTGGCATACGGCGTGTAGGGGATAATATGCGCCCAAAACTGGGTGAACATCGGGGCATTATTGAGGGGCAGGGTTACGCCTGCAAAGCTGAGCGATGAACCGCCGTAGACGGCAATCACGCCAAAGGTTTTCGACAGGTTTTTTGTGGCCAGCACAATTGCGCTGCTGATAAAGGCATAGGCGCTGTACAGTAAAATCTGAGCGAGCAAAATCAGCCACAAATGGCCTGCGACAAACCAGCCGCGGATGCCAATCAGCCAAATCATCCACAGCCATGTCCAAATGCTAAAAATTAAAATATAGACCAAATTTTTGGACAGCAATGCACTGAACAGCGTTTGCCCATGCAGCCATTGCTGTGCGGTGTTAAATTTCAGTTCCTGCCCTACAGAAAAAGCCACGCAGCAGCAGAGCAGCAAATGCAAAATGGCTGGAATCATGTAGGGTTCTAAATAGAACTCATAATTCAGCCCGGGGTTATATAGCGGAGAAACTTTGACGTTCGGTGTTGGCACATCTAAATAAGGGAGGGTATTTTCAAAGTAATTCTGACCCATAAAATCAGCCATGGCCTGCAGCGTCCCAAGCAGCATGGCAGACGAAATGGTATTGCCCACACTAAAATAGCTTTGATTATAGGCAATGCTGATTTCAGCATCTTTGGCTTGCACCAAGCGCTGTTCTGCACCCGCTGGAATGTGCACATAGCCCCAAATTTTATTTTGATTCAGCTGCTGTTCGACTTTAGTTTGACTGTCACTGATGAGCGCAATTTTCACAGCGCTGCTCAGGGCTAAATGATGTTCGATGCTGCGGCTTAAATTGCTGCGGTCTTGATCAATAATGGCAATCGGCAAATATTCAGGCTTGCCTTGAGCAAACATGCTGCTGAACAGCACAACAATAAATAAAGGCGCAAGGGTGACTAAGCACAAGTCCCATTTGTGCTTAAGTAAATACTGCAATTCACGCCAAACGCCTGCCCGCATATTTATTGCGCCTCTTTCACTTTAAATAATACGCTCATGCCGACTTTTAAATCTGGCATGGCCTGTACAGGCGCAAGATGCACTTTAAAGCTGCGGATGTCATAACCGCCGGTTTGGCGGGTGGTTTTAATGGTGGCGAAATCACCTTCAGCATCAATATATTTAATTTTAAATTCAGCCGTTTGGCCCAAGGCAGGAATATAGCCGCGCATGGTTTTGGCTTTATATACAGACTGATATTGATCTTCACGGACATTCAGGCTGACGTGCAGATCATCATCTTGAATAATGCTGACTACGGGAACAGCCATCGCAACCAGCTCTGAGGGTTTGCCGTAGGTTTTAGATACCGTTCCATTGATCGGCGACAATAATTTAGTTTCAGCCTCTAAAGCATTCGCTTCGGCTACTGCGGCTTTGGCAATGCTGACCTGCGCATCTGCAGAAGATTTTTGCTCTGGCGTGCTGCCGCGTTTGGCGCGGGTATACTGCTGATACGCAGCTTCTGCTAATTCAGCCGCGGAAATAGAAGCGGCGTGCATTTCATCTCTGCGCTGACGTGAAATAACGCCTTCTTGAAACAGTTTGGCGCCGCGCTGATAGGTGGTTTGCGCTAAGTTCTGCTGCGCTTTCATGCTTTGCCAGTTGGCATACAGCGTGGCAATGTTTTCTTCCTGTGAACCGCGGTCTGCCGTTGACTGCAGCGCTAAAGCAGACTGCAGTACTGCAAGCGCCTGCTGTTTCTTCGCATCAACTTCTGGGCTGAACAGGCGCACCAGTTCTTGGCCTTTAACGACTTTTTGACCATCATGCACATACATTTCTTCAATGCGGCTCGGCACTTTGGTGGAGACATGAATGGTTTCGGCTTCCACCCGGCCTTGCAATTCGACTTCTTTGGGCTGATAGCTTTTCCATAAGCCAAAAGCAATTAATCCAAGCAGCAGAATCAATACCATGCAGACGGCGATTTTAACGGCTGCAGATTTTTTAGGATTTTGCGGCGCAACGGCGGACTGCTCCGTCTGCTGATGCTCAGAATCATCTTTGGGAGCCGTTAAGTTTTTTTCATGATTGGCATTCGCGCTTTCAGATACAGAGGAGTTTGTCTGAGCATCATGATTGGACTGCTCAGGTGAAATAGGCTTCTCTTCAGATTCAGGTGAGTTTTGATCTTGATTCATAGGATTCCCCATCTGAAATTAGCGGACATAGCGTGTATTGGGCTGATTGATATAGCCCTGGAACTGTTCAATCGAACCGTGGCTTTGCAGTAAAGCTGCCAGTGACATGACATATTTATAAGCATTTAGCGCTGTTTCTGTTTTCAAACCGCTGAGTATATTCTGCGCATCAATCACTTGTGTTGCCGTACCCATATCTTCTCTAAAAGACAATTCCTGAATGCGTAAATTTTCTTGGGCGGCTTTTACGTTTTGCTGCAGCAATTGGTCACTTTGCTGTGCAGTAACCACTTCGCTATAAGATTTATAAATGATGTTTTCAATTTCTTGCTTGGTGCGCTCAGTGATCAGCTCTGAAGCATAACGCTGCAACTCGGCTGCCTGCACATTTTTGTTTTTATCGATGCCGGAGAATAAGTTGTAGCGGGCTGCCACACCCACAATCCAGTTTTGCTTATCGTCCAGGCTATATTCGCCAAAAGCAAAGACACTGGGTTTTTTCGCGGCGTTTTGCACTTTGACATTGGCTTTGGCCAGCCGCGTATCCATCTGCATTTTTTGAATGAGTGAAGACTGTTCAGGAAAACTTTTCAATAGGCTGTTTAAAGCCAAGTTTTGTGTCGAATTGACAAACAGCGGAGTGCTCAGGTCAGTAATTTGGCTGCTTTGCAGTAAGTTATTCAGCTGAAATAAACTGGCTTTATAGCCGGCTTGCGTATTTTGATGGGCGCGTTCGGCATTATTACGCGCGACTTCAAACTGCATGCGCTGGCCTTTGCTGATAAAGCCTTGCTGTTCCAGCTTGAGCGCATTGCTGTAATGTTTTTGCATGGACTGCAAATTAAATTGACTGCTGGCCTGCAGCTGTTTTTGCAATTGCGCATTAAAATAAGCCTGTATGAGTTCAAAGCGCTGCACATCCTGCTGCTGTTTGGTGTTGAGCAGACTGCGCTGGGCTTTAATATTAGCGACTTCTTTAGCGCTGGAAGTCAGCCCGCCTGTATATAAAGGCATCATAATGGATACGGTTGGGCGGATCACCTGATCATTTAATGCCACTTGATATTCATCTGGAATTAAGCCGACACCATCATGGATGGTTTGGTTTAAACCTTCTTTCAGCGGGTCGGCTAAACCGCCGAGATTCGGGTTAGAATTTTGCCATTCATCAATTTTGCTGTTGACGCCATTTGACAGCGACTGTTCTAAATTGTTTTTGATGGCCCCTAATGGGATATCCAATTCATTATGAAAGGCA
This sequence comes from Acinetobacter entericus, assembly GCF_026168575.1. Classification (NCBI taxonomy): domain Bacteria; kingdom Pseudomonadati; phylum Pseudomonadota; class Gammaproteobacteria; order Moraxellales; family Moraxellaceae; genus Acinetobacter; species Acinetobacter entericus. Next base: position 4,241 of record NZ_JAPEQW010000007.1, on the reverse strand, counting down.
TAAGCGCGCACGTTTAAATCGACCCGCGGCAGCCCAAGGCCTTTGACTGCCTCTGCTTCCAGCTGTGATGCCTGCTGCAATGCCTGATTGGCTTTGGTGCTGTAAGAGTCTTGCAGTACGTTTTGCTCAGCCTGTTGAAAGCTGATGCTTTGGGCAAGGCAAAGCGAACTGAACAGTAATGAAACCGTAAAAATTGAACTTTTCACTATAGCGCTGGTTATATTGTTCGCTTGATTTTGTTGTTGTTCAGATCTGCATAAACTTGATGAATGCTGTAACATCAAATAGATTCTCCGTATCGTCAAACCCAGTATAAAGCAACCGTTCAGCGATATGCTTCTTATACAGCTGTTCATTTTTTTGAAATTGTTATCAGGATGTAATAAATCAGAATAATTGGCTATATTATATTCACATCATCATGTTTAATAAATATAAGATGGATTTACAAGTCAAAGCGCCAAATAATTTTTCAGATTCATATACCTTAAATGAAGCGATTGCGCTGTTTTATCAAAAAAATGGCTTTGGCCCAATTGTGGGTGACCGTGAGCCTTTGACGGTAGGTGTATATACAGGCTGTTTAATTGTGCCAATGCCCAATATTGGCGTGCGCCATAAATATTTAAAATATCACGATATGCACCATATTTTGACGGGCTATACGGTTGGGCGGATTGGCGAAGGCGAGGTCAGCGCTTGGGAGCTGGGCACAGGCTCAATGTTCCGCCATCCAATTTTAGGCGTGATGAATTTGATTGCGCTGTCTACAGGCTTTTTCTTAAAGCCGAAACGGATTGTGCACGCTTATGGCCGCGGGCTGATGAGCTCAAATACCTATGATTTAAAAACACGGCAATGGATTGATGCAAATGGTGATGCGCCTTTATCTCAGTTAAAGCAGCAAAAGCTAGAAAGCAAAAAATCCGTTTTTATGCCTTGGCTGCGCTGGGTTGAGTTTGCTTTTTATTTAAGCGCAGCCATGCTGATTCACGCCATTGTGGTAATTCCCGCGTTAATTTTAAGAATCGTCAGCTATTTGCTGGCAGGTGAGCCCTTTATTGAAATTATCAAACCTGCAAAAAGATCAGATCTTTATTGAAGATTTAGCTTTAAATGTCCGACAGCATTGAAATATTTTCAGGATAAATTACTGCAAGCACCGTCTATCTGTGGTTAAATGCCATCATTTTATTGTGTCTCACTCTGAAAGGAAAAATCATGCGCGCGTACAACTTCTGTGCTGGTCCTGCTGCATTACCTACTGCCGTTTTAGAAAAAGCCCAAGCTGAAATGCTGGATTGGCATGGCAAAGGTCTTTCCATTATGGAAATGAGCCACCGCAGCAAAGATTATGTTGCAGTTGCAGAAAAGGCAGAGGCGGATTTACGCAAACTCATGAACATTCCTGAGAATTATAAAGTGCTGTTTCTGCAAGGCGGCGCATCTTTGCAATTCTCTGCAATTCCGCTCAATTTGCTGGGCAAAAACAGCAAAGCGGATTATATCCATACCGGTATTTGGTCTGAAAAAGCGACTAAAGAAGCGCAGCGCTATGGCGACATTAATGTCATTGAAGCGGGCACAACCGTAGATGGCAAAATGGCAATTTCTGATCAAAGCACGTGGAACTTATCTGACGATGCCGCTTATGTGCATTATGCAGATAATGAAACCATTGGCGGTATTCAGTTTGCAAATATCCCAGAAACAGATAAGCCTTTGGTTGCAGATTTCTCATCGAGCATTTTATCTGCGCCTTTAGATGTGTCTAAATTCGGCTTGATCTATGCGGGCGCGCAAAAAAATATCGGCCCTGCAGGTTTAACAATTGTGATCGTTCGTGACGATCTGTTGGATCAGGCAAAACCTGAAATTCCAAGCATCTTAAAATACGCTGCGCAAGCCAAAAATGATTCGATGGTCAACACACCGTCTACATATGCATGGTACCTGTCTGGTTTGGTATTTGAATGGCTGCTTGAACAGGGCGGTGTAGATGCCATTTATAAAGCGAATTTGGCAAAAGCTGAATTGCTATACGGCTATATCGATTCAAGCGATTTTTATGCAAATCCGATTGCAAAAGCTAACCGTTCTATTATGAATGTGCCATTTACGTTAGCAAATCCTGAGCTTGAGAAGCAATTCTTGAAAGAAGCGGAAGAAAATCATTTGCTGAACCTTGCGGGACACCGTTCTGTTGGCGGCATGCGTGCAAGTATTTACAATGCAGTGCCTTTAGAAGGTGTGCAGGCGCTGGTGAATTTCATGGATGACTTTGCGAAACGCAATGCATAATCCTTGAAGATAAAAAGCCCATCGAAAGATGGGCTTTTTTGTATCTGCTGAATTAAAGAATAAAAGTGTGGAGTAAATATGCACAGATCATCATGCCTAAAACAAAAAATAGGCAGGCCATAGGCTCGACATGATATCGAGAAATCAGGCTGTGTCCGGCTTGCTGTATGTTTTCTTCTTGCACGATTTTCATAGATATTTATTGTCCGATCTATTTATCGTTAAATCCTATTTGTAATTTTTATTTTTACCATAAAATTTTGATTAAATAAAGTACTATCTTGATTAAAATTGCCAAACTGCTTGATTTATTTTAAAAGATGAGTAAGAAGCATAAAAACTTGCATATTTTCAGTCATCTAAAATTTAATTAAGGATTTAAAATCCTTATGATTGAATATTAAATAATCACTAAAAAGGATTAATTTTGAATTTATAAATGTGGATAAGTGCATTTAAGTTTGAATTTAAAATGCTGACTTTTGATTATTAATTGTGGATAAAATTTCAGCGGATTATCAATTATGTAATGAAATTGTCTATCAGCTAAAATAAAAAAAGCCCAAGTCTGATTTGTACAGAAAGAGGCTTTTTGAATTTAAATTAAGCAGATTTTGTGTAAATATTCGCCTGAATCCAAATGTTGCCGCGAATGAACTGGCCAACCTCATAATTTTTGTAAGCTGGGTCTTTTGTGGCAATGCGGATCAGCACGGCGGGCTGATTTTCTTCGTGAATTAAAGTGACATCGTAAAGCGTATAGTCCTGATCCATAAACTGCATGGATGACTTGCCGACAATATTGCCTTGGAACCAGGCTTCATCTTCCTGGCCCATGTTTTCGCCGTACAGATAAGCCACCATTTTTGAAAAATCGACTGTGACAGGGGCTTTATCATCTTCAGACTGCGGTTCCCAAGCTTCAATCTGTTCCTGCAGGTTTGCAGGCGCCACACCATTATTGGCGGCTAAAATATCGTTTAAAGCGCGGTGGTGTTTGATTGAGGCCGGGTCATCGACAACTAACTGCTCATGTTCGGCAACGGCTTCTAACTCATAGGCCCAGCCATTCAGCTGCACCAAATAGTCCTGACCCTTTTCATATTGGCTGTGGTTAACGCTGTACAGGCTGTCAAAGGCATATACGGAAGTGTCGGCGCCTAAATTTAAGCACAGTACGGCTTGAATATTGGACTTGCAGGTAATAATCCGGTCAATGCTGGCCTTGAATTTATACGGGCTCTCGAAGCACGGAAATGCGGTTTTTACCGCTTTTGGTTTGTTGTTTTCAACTTCAATCACTTGAGTCAGCTGTACTGACGCTTTACTGGGGCCCTGAATCAGCCAGGTGCCGGTGTCCATATCGCATTCTGCAGCGCATAAGCCCATCGGCATCACAGGAGCATCCAGAGCTTGACCGAGCCATTGAGGAACATCGGTACACGGTTGTTCTGTTAATAAATTCCAGTGTTCAATGTGGCTACCGAAGTTCTGATCTTCAATAGTGATCATTTCTGGTCTGTTCTGATTTTTCATAAGCACGATTGATGTTGGGTTGTATTTATGTATTAAATCGAGGGTTATTTGAAATTTTCAAGTCTTGAGCGCTAAATATTCCGTATTCAGCTGTTATTTTCAGTCTAGACCATGTCAAAATGGCTGCATAGAAGTGAATGCTCAAGATGCTGATGTGCAAAATCAATAACGGCTTAGACATCTATTCTTATTTCATCTGGACATTTTTCTGCTTTAGCGTTCAATGAGATTGCATCAAGTTGTGGAACATTGTTTAAATATCAATCGTGGAATATAAAAAATCATCAAAAAAGCCAAGATTGGCAGGTCTGGGCTTTTTGGTACATGATAAGCCATTGAAAAATATTTAATAAATTTAAGATGTTATTCACCAATTAAAATGTCTATGCGATAAACCATTTAAA
>NZ_JAPEQW010000069.1:0-3687 GCF_026168575.1 Acinetobacter entericus | reverse complement strand
TTTCTCTTTTTCTAACAATTTTAAGTCATTACATGTCATTAATTTAATATGGATATTGGGATAAATGACTTCGAGCTTTTCTAATCGAGGAATCAGCCAATTGGCCATAAAACTATGAGAAGCGCCTATTACAACTTCTACTTCTGATGTTTTATTTGTTAACTCAAAGACGCATTGTTCTAAACGATTAAAAAGCTGCGTACAAACTAGCGATAATTCTTCGGCATCCGCCGTCAGAGAGATGGTCGAGGAATGTCGAATGAACAATTTTTTATCGAACCATTCTTCTAGCTGTTTTATTTGATGGCTAATCGCACTATGGGTGACACATAATTCTTCCGCAGCTAAGCTGAAACTTTTATTTCTGGCGACGGCCTCGAATGCTTTTAAAGCATTAAGGGGAGGGAGTGTTCTGCGCTTCATGTTGTAAAATTTTCTAACATCATCAGCTCAAAATATATCAATTATCAAAAAAATGAAAATATTTTAAGATCAAACAAANTCAATTATCAAAAAAATGAAAATATTTTAAGATCAAACAAATTTTGATAGTAAAAGAGATATGAGATGACAACCCCTTATACAGGTAATGGTCCTGATGAATTGGGATTTTTTGGTAAATTTGGCGGATGTTACATGCCAGAGAGCTTAATGCCTGCACTTCAAGAATTAGAGCAAGCCTTTAATACTGTTCGGCATAAACCTGAATTTTGGGCTGAATATCAACAGATTTTAACGGACTTTGTTGGTCGCCCTAGTCCGCTTTTCTATGCAAAAAACCTAACAGCTTATGCAGGAGGTGCTCGAATATATCTCAAGCGAGAAGATTTGAACCATACGGGTGCGCATAAGATCAATAATTGTGTTGGGCAAATCTTATTGGCCAAATTTATGGGTAAAACCAGAATCATCGCAGAAACTGGTGCTGGACAACATGGGGTTGCAACAGCAACGGTTTGCGCACTGTTTAAGATGAAATGTACCATTTTTATGGGAGAAACAGATATTCAGCGCCAACAAATGAATGTTGAACGCATGAAATTACTCGGTGCTGAAGTCAGAAGTGTTCAAAAAGGTCGTGGGACTTTAAAAGATGCCATGAATGAAGCCTTACGTGACTGGATTCGTCATGTGGATACAACCTATTACCTGTTGGGTACGGGTGCAGGCCCTCATCCATATCCGACGATGGTCAGAGAATTTCAAAAAATTATTGGTCTAGAAGCCAGAAACCAAATACTCCTCAAAGAAAATAAACTGCCCGATGCCTTGGTTGCTTGTGTTGGTGGTGGATCAAATGCATTAGGGTTGATGCATCCTTTTCTAGAAGACCCAAATGTCAAAATGTTTGGCGTTGAGGCGGGGGGGAAAGGAACACATACTGGTGAACATGCCGCCTCTATTTGCAAAGGTCAAGTTGGTGTGCTGCATGGCAATTTAACCTATTTATTACAAGATTTAGATGGGCAGATTTTAGAAGGGCACTCTATATCAGCTGGCTTAGATTATCCTGGTATTGGCCCTGAACATGGCCTTCTGTTTGAAACTGGACGCGTGACATACACGGCTATAACCGACCAAGAAGCCGTAAATGCATTTCAGCTTTTAAGCCAACAGGAGGGCATTATTCCTGCTCTTGAGAGTTCCCATGCGATTGCATATGCGATTCAACTTGCTCAAGAAATGCAGCCAGAACAGATCATTATTGTCAATTTAAGTGGCAAAGGCGACAAAGACTTAAACACGGTCAAAAAATATCTTGCAGGAGTTACAGCATGAACCGTCTAGATCAAAAATTAGAGCAATTGAAACTGGAAAATCGAAGTGGTCTGGTCTGTTATTTTACTGCTGGAGATCCTAATTTTGCAGAAAGTTGTCGTCTGTTGAGCCAATTAGGTCAAGCTGGAGCTGACATTATTGAAGTTGGCATTCCATTTTCAGATCCAGTGGCAGATGGAGAGATCATTCAGGCAGCGCATCTTAGGGCTTTAGGTGCAGGTCAAACGGTAAAACAGACCATTGAGTTGGTAAAAGCAATCAGGCTACATGATGAAAAAACACCAATAATTTTTATGACTTATTTAAATCCGATGATGCAATATGGTTTCGAGACACTTATCGCCGAAACAGAGAATCTTATAGATGGAATATTGATTTTAGATGCTCCATATGGATATCTAGAAAAATTTGAAGTGCAGTTAAATGAAAAAAATATGCATTTAATTGCAATGACCGCGCCGACCACCCCAGTTGAAAGGTTAGAGCAAATTTCAGCGCGCGCGACAGGTTTTTTATATCATGTTGCAGAAAATGGCTTAACAGGAGGAGACTTCAATTTGTCTAATCTTGAGAAAAAGATTGCTGAAATCAAGCCTATTTTTAATATTCCAGTTGCAATTGGCTTTGGGATCAAAAATGAAAGTCATGTTAAAGCCTTAGCCAATAAGGTAGATTTGATTATTATCGGCTCAGCGCTTGTCGATACTTTTTTTAATAAGGGAGTGAACGCAACTTTAGAAAAAGTCACAGCTTTTTCGCAAATACTTAGAGAAAATAAATAATATCCTGTTTTTTAATCAGTATATTTAAAGTTAATTTATCAAGAACTATATGTGATAAAACCCTCTCCCGTAAGGGAGGTGGAACTTTGTCTGTGAATTTTTACCGAAAGTGATCGCTTTTTAGAAATCACTATTATCATACAGATGTGACATACGTTTTTGCTTTGTCTCTAGATAAGCTTTGTTAAAAATATTTAAGCCAACTTTTAATGGAACCCGCTCAACAACATCAATTCCTAAATCAGTTAAAGATTTAATTTTAAGTGGATTATTTGTAATGAGTTTTACATTCTTTATTTTTAAATAATCTAACATAATGGCGCACATGTCATATTTACGAGCGTCTGCTGGTAAATTTAATAATAAATTGGCGTCAAGAGTATCATGTCCTTGGTCTTGGAGCGCATAGGCTCGAATTTTATTGGTTAATCCTATACCACGGCCTTCTTGGCGCAGGTATAAGATCACACCTTGACCTGCATCATTGATCATTTTCATGGTTGAATGTAATTGAGGACCACAGTCACATTTCAGTGAAGCAAAAGCATCACCTGTTAAGCATTCTGAATGAATTCTGACGAGTACAGGTTGATCAGAAATAGTATCCATGCCTTTGGCAAGAGCGATATGTTCTTCACCAGTACTTTGGTCTTGAAACGCTATAATTTCAAAATCGCCAAACGCAGTAGGTAACTTTGATTTGGAAATAAATTCTATAGCCACTGAAGGATCCACCTATATCTTGATAATAGATAAAATACGCTGAATTAAACTTTCAATTAGATAATATTCATTTAATAGTGAATTTTATGTGAAACAATTTTGTCGAATGAACCAATTTTTTCAGTAGAGCATGAACAATACAATTTTCAGATATATAAGCCTAAACAGGGAAAAATTGTATACTGATTAATCGATATTAATGCATGTGCCTATTCATTTTTGGTATTTTAAGAATGATTTTTATTAAAATACTTAATAAATTTAGTTGCTTATGGTGTTTTTGAATCAAATTATCACAGATGACATGATAGATTCAATATATACAAAAGCTGTTGATGATATGAACTTTTGTGGTCAAACAGAGGTGGTTCCACTTGTTTGAACAACTAAAAGCGTATTTATA
>NZ_JAPEQW010000068.1:0-3719 GCF_026168575.1 Acinetobacter entericus | reverse complement strand
TATCACTTATAGGAGTTGTTCAAATTTCCGGATCCATCTCTGAATAACACACTAATGAAAATTTCTGCTATCAGTATGACAAGTATTGATTGATCTTGAACTAAATTAGCCCCAACAGCAGCATCTAGAAGAGATATAAGAAAGGAAAAAAATATTGATACAAAAGTCAGCGTTAATATTTTCTGAATGAATAATGGACTATTCTTAAACATTTCACCCTCATAATTTAGATAAATACAAAATTTAATTCAACTTGATAATTTTTATAAAGAAAAACCAACTATAACAATATTTTACAGAATAAAAAATATCAACAAAACTTAACTAAAGTTTATATTTTTACGTAACTTATATCAATAGTTACGTGACTTTCAACTGAATTTACTATTTTGGAGAGATGAAAAATGATGATGAAAAATCCTTGTTTGCAAAACGCTTAGTACTGGCTATGCAATCTAAAGGTTATGAAGCTAAAGCCTCTATATTAGAAAGAGAGTTTAATTTGAACTACTCTGGCAAACCCATGACCTTACACGGCGTTCGTAAATGGCTGATCGGTGAGGCAATTCCTTCTGGAGATAAATTACTCGCATTAGCAAAATGGTTAGAGATACCGCCTGAAGAGTTAATCCTCAATAAAAATATTCAAACGGCTATTCAACAACGTGATGCTCGATGGAAACAAGAACTCGGCTATAAAGATAAAGAAGTATTTGAAGCATACACTCAACTTTCATCATCGCATAAAAAAATTATAAGAGACATGATCATCGCTTTATTAGATAATAAATAATATACAAATATTTATAACTCATACAAAAGAAGCAAGATTTTCTTGATCTTACTTCTTAAAGTATAAGTATAAAAACTGCATATTAATAATTATAATATTTTACGAATTCTCAATTTTGTTTTGCCACCAGAGCTCTATTGCACTTACATCAAAATAAACAGCTGCTTGTCTAGTCGTGCCGTCTTTTATCGGTCTTGGAAACGTTTCATCTTCAATCATTAATTTTCTTAATTTATCAGCTTTTATTGATAATAAATAACATACATCTTTTTTTGTGATTCTTATTTTTTTCATTTTATTATTCTCAAAAATTATTAATATCAATATTATAGCTATCTAAAAAATGTTTTCTTTTTCTACTTATAGTTGATTTAGAGTATGAATCTATGTCGCCGTTAATCAAACAATTGTAAAATTTTCTATCACTTTTATTTGTTATATTACTTTTTGCATCTTTAAAAATAATCTTTGAAATATAAATTTTCTCAAGTTTATTACTAAAAAATTTATCAATATAATTTAAATCAAGCCATTGATGACCGAAGAGCAAGTCCCATGTGCGTAACTGCTTTGAGCGAATTCTTATCTCTTGACGAATCATAAGATCAGCTAGTGCTTTTAATTCTGAGCTTGTCTTAGATCTATTAGGCTTATCTCTAATTTCTTGACCTTTGTAATAATTACACATAGACCAACGCTCAGAAGTAAAACCGAAATAGATACCGTTCTCAAATATTGTTTTTTTCTGCTTCGGATAAGTCGATAGAGCTTTAAGAGTAGACAAATATTGAATAGCATTTTGCTTACTTTCAAAAATTATATCTCTTTTTATATCAACTTTGAAAAGTCTAAAACGACCGAGACGAATAGTTTCTAATTGTTCATCTGTTGGATCTACTAGTTCAAGTTTTTTCAATTTATCAATAGTTAATAAAACTAAATCTATTAAACTTTCACAACCAGTCACATTGTGACCGTATAACCACTTGTAAAAATTGCCGGTAATTTTTAGTTTAGATTTATTATCTTTTGATGATAATGATTGTAATTTAATTACACTATCAAATTCAGAAATTATTTTCTTTGGTCTGTACTTTATTTCAAATTCATCAAAACTATAGCTTTCATCACTTATTATTTGATAGCAAGATGCTACTTTTTCTGGTTCATGATTAATATCAATTACAATTTCAATATAATCTATTTCTATTTTATTTTTTTTCATGATTTATTCTCACTATTAAATGTTAAAAAATAGTGATAGGGATTTGATTTTAATTTATTTAAAATTTAAAAAAAAAGATAAGGTATCATAATGACACAATTGTACTATTAATATAATTATAATTAGTTCTTTATAAACTACAATTTACTTCATATACATTCAATGCTCTTAATACTTTAATTTAACTCACTATCACTTCGATGTGGCGTATAATAAATGCGAATTATATTTTTGTCAAATTTTACAAAAATAACAACAACTTAATAGCTTAACATTAAATTAAAAAATTTAAATTTAATAACAAAGTTATGATACCCCCTTTCAAGATATCAACAAAGTTTAATTAGAGGACACAAATTTTAAAATCAACTTCAACAATGTGCGTACAATTATTAATCACACCAAATGATCATTCAAAGTATTTTTTATCTTCAATATAATACCATCCTCTTGCACTAGATAATTTTCAGGAAAACGTAAAGCTACAAGTTTATTAGAAAATTCTCTCTGATGTTGACGATCTTCATATCGCTTACCAACTGAGTAATCTATGCAAAAAACATTTTTTTTAGCCCCAAACCAATGAAGAGGGTCTATATGCTGAAAAAGATCACGCTTTTTCTCTCTCTTGTTAAAGTTACGCCAATAATGTCCAACTACAACAGGAATATCACTTTCATATTGATCCCACCATTTCAAACGTTTGACCATTCTCCATTTACCACCAGCAAAAAACATGTCATCTGCAAACGCTTCTGTTCCTGAAGTAACTACTTTAACTGGATTATTCATCTGCTCAACAACATGTTTATGAGCTAGATTTTTGAGAAACGGGACTTTAGAGTAAATATCCTTTAATTGAAACTCATAACCTAATTCTTCTTTTCTAGCCTTTTGAGCAATGCCTGACTTTGTTAAATGTTCTTCAATTCGTTTTGTGAATAGATCATATGCTTCTTTTACTGATTTTGATTTGTCTTTCATCAATGAAGCAATAGATGCATTATCCCAACATGCATGAACTACCCTTATTTTTTCAGACTCTAAAACAAGTGGTAAAGTACTTAAAAAGTGAATTATCATTTTCCTGTCATGTAAAGATGCTTCTTTAGAATTAAATTTTTTGTCATCATCTTCATGCGGTGAACCAAAAAACCAACCGTTTCCTTCACGTTTTGAATGAATTAGTATATTTAATTCATGATTCCCTAATACACATTGAGCATTACCATTGTCTACTAAATGCTTAACTAACTTTATAACAGCAACACTATCAAGCCCTCTATCACATAAATCACCGACAAAAATTAATTTTCTATTTTCTTTATGATTTCCATCTCTATCATAACCAAGTATTTGTATTAAATTTTGTAATGCATCTATTTCGCCGTGAATATCACCAATAATATCTATAGGTGCATCATAAATTCTTTGTATAAATAGATTTTTCATTTGTAATACTTATTCCAAATTTTGTGATTTACCAATCAAAAACATACGCTCCATTAAAAATAAGCTCATAACATGATTTTTGATAGTCAATCATATTTAAAACTACTTTACCAAACCCTTCAAAAAAGCTAGTAAATTCACTCTCATTATCTAATAAAAAAATTTTAGGAAACTGATAAGAAATTAACTCTTGATTAATTGTTGTAATAGATCTCTTTCATAAATCAAAAAACGATCTTCTTTTTGGTT
>NZ_JAPEQW010000067.1:0-3719 GCF_026168575.1 Acinetobacter entericus | reverse complement strand
AATCAAAAGCATATTGGTTCTTGTATTTTTCACTTTACTCTCCACTCGATCTAGGCTGCGTCGGGTTCGCAGTTTTAACACCCTCAAATTCGAGGGTTTTGTTTCATTTCAACACCAGCATCCACATAAGGGCGACAGCCAAGGATAGGGCACCCATTTTTAAATATTTAGGCTTAATCATTGTGAAAACTTTTCTAGAAACTCATCCACCCAGCCTTGTGCTGCATCCAGANACACCCTCAAATTCGAGGGTTTTGTTTCATTTCAACACCAGCATCCACATAAGGGCGACAGCCAAGGATAGGGCACCCATTTTTAAATATTTAGGCTTAATCATTGTGAAAACTTTTCTAGAAACTCATCCACCCAGCCTTGTGCTGCATCCAGATTGGTTATGTCAGCCAGCTTTAGATTGGTCTCTTCCGCTTCGTTAAAGCCCTCTATAATCGCTTCAAAGATATTCGCCTCACTGATGACCTCACGCGCCATTTCCGCGGCGTCATAGCTTTGTTTTGCTTTCTTAAGCGCGGCTATTTGTTTATCAATGCCATCACCGATTTTACCCAGCGCTAATTTAAATTCTTGACGGTTGATTGTTAGCGCAGTTTTAGATTTATTAAGTGTTGCAATCATTACGTTCTCTTTTTTATTTGAAGAATATCTTGTGTTAGCGTCGAATACGTTTCACGACCTGTTTCCACCAGTATTGACCCAATATAGATACGCCTTCTGATTCAATCCTGCTGGGTGGATAGTACTCGTCAGGGAATTGGTTTTTATCAGAATTTGCTGAGACAGCCTTGAACCCACCTTTGCCTTGTTCGTTCCAGTTGAATAGGTATTTAATTTTAGTGTCATCCCCAACCTGAAAAGCATAAATCTCACCGTCATAAATAGTTCTAGCAGACATATCAATTGATATGGCTTGCCCATCCTTTAATTTTGGGAACATGCTTTCCCCACGGACATGAATTACTTTGGTAGTGGACGGCTCAACATTACACTCCCTGATTAAGTCAACAGGGAATAACATCTTATTATTACTTGGCTTTTCTAGGTTTAAATAGCCATTTCCCGCACTAACAAACACATCATCATAATAATCAATAGCAACATACCCATCTGGAACTGGATCACCATCCTGATATATACCCACTTCCATTTGAGCTATATCTGCATTGCTTTTTTCAGGAACCTGCACCCCGGTTAAGATCCAATCAGGAGTCGTTTTTAGCAACCTTGCTAATGTGAGCAATCTTTCTCCTGATGGTGTGTTTAGTCCACTTAACCAATGAGATACAGCCCCCTTACTGGCACCTGTTGTGCTCACTAAATCTTTATGCTTTAGGCCTAGTTCTGCCATTCTGCGCAAAATTCTATCTGCTGTACTGCTCATAAGTTTATAACCCTACATATTGTTTAAAATAATAAACACCTATATTGACTTTGTCATAAACATATAGTTTACTTAGATAAACAATATGTTCAGGTTAATAAAGTGAATATTGATGATTTAAAAGCCTTCTATCAGGCAAAAAGTGATGCTGATTTATCCAAAAAACTAAAAAGACCAAGATGCACTATTTATTTTTGGAAAAAGAATGGCATCCCACCTCGAACCCAAGCCGCTTTCCAAGTTTTAACTAATGGTGAATTAAAAGCTGATATGCAAGCTTTAGGCGTTTAAGGAACCACTATGAGCAAAGTATCAATTGAACCGTCTGCAAGCGCCAGAAATAGTATTTCTCGCATCTTGCAAGCCCTTGCGAATAGCAAACAAAGTGAATTGGCAGAACAGCTTGGTGTTGATCCAAGCACTCTGTCAAGAATGAAAACTGAAAGAAAAAACAATGACTTGACTGAAATTGAAACGTTTTGCGAGTTATTGAGCTGTCTTGGTTTGAAGATTGTGCCCAAAGAATATCAGAGCATTGATAAATCAAGAGTTGAAGCACTTTTGGTGATGTCAAAGAGCTGGATGAGTCGAATTGATACGGTCGATGATTTATTTCATGACGAAATCAGCGGGCAGAAAGAAAAACTTGGATATTAAAAAACCGCTAGCAGGGCGAACTGAAGCGGTTTTAATTCAAAACATATCAGGACTTTGAATATGAGTACAAATTTAACACAACACCCATGCGCTAACAAGTGCAGCAATTTCAAAGATGAGCAGTGCGCTCAATGTTTGATTGAGCAGCTGGATAAGCGCGAGTTTGATTTGGGTTTAGCGCCTGACGATGCCTATGTGAAAACTGCGGAAGATTTCCTAGCTGGTGACATGGTTGTGTTTGTAGATGAATCCAAAACAGACCGCTTAATGGCTGTCCATAAAGTGCAAGGGGATAGCGTGCTGCTGGATGGGAACAGAAACTTTGCTTTGGGCCACTTAGTGCGTCATGCGCGGGTTGCGGAGCTGAATGCTAAGCGCCGTTTAACACTGACTGAGCAAAGTTTGGGAGAGGTGTCATGAAATCAACCCAATCTCAAATGCCAGTTGAAACAGCAATACCATTGCTTGAGCCTGTGCGTATTTACACGGCAAAAGAACTTGCCGCAATGCCTTTATCAAAAATGAATGAGGCCATTGAAGCGCAAGAAGCATATTTTGTACTGGAACATACGACCAAGATGGGGGGGCAGGCCATAACCATCCGCCGTCTAATGCAAGATGGCAGCAAGCTATTTCAGGTCAAAGAAAAATCGCGCACACGTTACAAAATCAACAACGAATTTGTCGAGCCTCGAATTATCCGCCAGCTGGAAAAGCGCGGTTTAGTGAAGCTGGGAGGTTGATGTGAGTAATTTGGCACAAATACCATCTCAGCCCGCAGGAGAGGTGGTTCAATTTCCTAAAAACGAGCGGAAAGCAATGTCAGATCAGCTCTCTAAGGGCTTTATCATGAAAAGCAGGCTTTACCATTCCGAGGTGGAGCCATTCTTAAGTGATGCTGCTAAAAACGTCTACTCAGCGATTATGGGGTACACAAACGGCTTTAATAAGTCATCCGACCACATCTCGCATCGGCAAATCCAGGGTGGAAAACTCAAAGGCTCAAACAAGCTCAGCTCCGGAACAGTTACATCCGGAATTAAGGAATTAGTCTGGTTTGGGGTGGTTGCTGTAGTTGAGAAAAACAACAAGCTTGGGAATAAATATCAGATCAACGAGGTTTCTCTTGTTGAGTATTTTGAGCAGCTTGACGCTTCAGTAATTAAAGCACTGCGCATCAGTAATCGAAGCGCTTCGATTACTGATGCGCTTCGATTAGTGATGCAGTCCGCTTCGACTAGTGGTGCGGAATGCGCTTCGACTAGTGGTGCATCAATAGAGTTTCTTTTTATAGATTCTTTTAGATATTTAAATAATACCCTTCGGGATAAAAATCCTCTGCAGGTTAATTTCTTTGAATACCAAGAAATCAAAAAACAGGATCTTCTTGATCAGCAAAAATTGGAAGCTGAGCAGAAAGCAAAATCTGCAGCAGAGCGCAAAGAGAAAACTCGTAAATTATCTTTTGAAGAAGTTATGGATTTAACCAAAACCAATATCCAAAAACTCTGCACGCCAAATCTTTGGGAACAGTTTGTCACCAACCGTTCTGAATACAAAAAATCAGCACTAACCAAAAATGCACTCAAGACCATCCATGATGATTTTAAAGAATGGGGGATTGAGAAATCAGATATTTCCCTGAAAACAGCAATCAAGGGTAATC
>NZ_JAPEQW010000066.1:0-4111 GCF_026168575.1 Acinetobacter entericus | reverse complement strand
TATGCCATTATTTCAATGAGTTATCTTTTTTTGTCGTGTACAAAGATGTTTATTAATTAATCAATTGCAGGAGATATTAAGACTTTTTTGTAATTTTAAGTAAAGTTAGTTTTCTGGAATGTTTCATTTTCTCACTCTAAGGTAATCACGAGGACCAAAAATCGATTGAGATTAAAGGTCTTTCCACAGATGGATAAAAAGTAGGATGTTAAATTGACCAACACCTCTAATAAACACAACTCCTCCTTTAATTATACAAGTAGATTAAGACGTGCACGCCATCGCTTTAGTCTGCTGGCAGATAAGGCAGAAGATGATGAAATCGAGCGTCGTATTCGTGATGGGATTGAGCTATCAGGAGCCATTCCCTGGATTTTAATATTCGCTATTTTTATTGCATCAGTCGGATTAAATATCAATTCAACAGCCGTGGTTATTGGCGCAATGCTAATTTCTCCACTTATGGGACCGATCATGGGGGTGGGGCTGGGTGTAGCAGTTTATGACTTTAAACTGGTAAAACGGGCACTCTTCAACCTAGGTATTGCAACACTGATCAGCTTGGTCGTATCCACTCTATATTTCTCGATATCACCCCTCGATAATGCACAATCTGAACTTTTATCACGAACTAGCCCAACCATTTGGGATGTGCTCATCGCATTATTTGGTGGATTGGCAGGAATCATTGGGATCACTCGAGAAGAAAAATCAAATGTTATTCCAGGGGTGGCGATTGCTACAGCATTGATGCCACCTGTCTGTACTGCTGGATTTGGTATTGCAACTGGACAGTGGAGCTTTGTTGGTGGTGCACTGTATTTATATACCATCAATTGTGTGTTCATCAGTTTGGCAACTATTATCGGTATCCGGATTTTAAGGTTAAAGCCACATAGTTTTGCTGACGAAAAAGTAGAAAGATGTGTAAAAATATCTTTGCTGATGATCGCAATGGTGACCGCAATTCCAAGTGCCTATCTGGCGACTAAATTAGTTAATGAAGAAGTTTTTAAATCAACTGCCAACAAATTCATTACACAAGAATTTACCTTTAAAGAAACACAAGTCGCCAGTTCAAAAATTGATAGCAAGACACGGACCATTGAGTTGGCTTTAGTCGGTTTGCCCTTAAGTCAGGCGACGTTGCAGAATATTGAAGGGAGACTTGCTGTTGCAAATCTCGAAGGAACTAAAATTATTGTGCATCAAACCAATGATGATAAGGTTGATGTGACTGCCTTAAAATCTGGGGTATTGAGTGATTTGTATCTGAATGGACAAGAAGCCCTGCGCCAAAAGGATGAACAGGTAAAACAATTACAGCAAGAATTAAGGGTGAAAAATGCTTTATTTGCCAATGCAAATGATGTTTTTGCAGAGCTACGTGCACAGCATCCCACTGTAAGCTCTATTTTTCTAGGACAAGGCATTGATTTACCGACTGATCCCAATCAAAAGCAAATACTGCAACTTAGTGTGAGAACATCTGAACCACTATCGAGTGAAGATCAAATTCGCATTGAAAATTGGTTCAAGGTTAGAATGAAGACGGATGCTGTACTATTAAATTTTTTGGTAAATCAAGATATTGTTAATCAAAAAGATAGCAGTTCAAACTAATACTTGTTAATTTGAACTGCTATGTAGATTGTTTAATTACGGACTACATTTAAAAAATACAAGTGGCGTTCGTATTGATCAATAATGTCCTGGAGTAAATCTTCTTGTGTCCATTCCATGACATTGTAGTTTTTCCCCCCTTCTTTTAGAAAAACTTCCGCTTTGTAATATTTCAGAGAGAGGCTACTTTCGTCATCGAGCATAAAACTCGGAGCTCGTGTTTCAGTAGCCACGACTTGATAGATGAAGTTGATTTCATTTTGATGATCTACTTTCAGTAATAGCCCCCCATCAACCTCACGGATTGAAACATCCAGATTCCGGCGCTGAAATTCATGTTTTATGTTCTGAAAAGCCTGATGAACATTCTGATGAATATAGGCTGTTACTTCGGCTTTAGAATGTGGGTAATGCATAATTAAACCTAGACGCTGTTGCCAGCTTCTTGGGTTTTGTATAGCTCGTGGTGTGATCCTAGCACTTTGTAGGGCCTGTACTTTTAAGACATCTAAACGTAGTGCCTTGATTAACCCCCAGCACAATAACAGCATAATGAAAGTAAAAGGCAAGGCACTCATGATCACTGCAGATTGCAAGGCACTTAAACCACCAACGATCAGCAAGATAATAGAAAGAACAGCAATCACAGCTGTCCAGAACAAACGTTGCCAAACAGGGGAGTGCTCCGTTTTAGCCGTAAGGTAATCTGTGATCAAGGCTCCTGAATCAGCCGAAGTAACAAAAAACAGGAAGATCAGGAGGGTAGCAACCAGACTGGATACACTAGAGAGAGGTAAAGTCTTTAAAAATTCGAATAAGGCAACAGAAGAATCTTTTTCTACAGCCAATACTAGACTGGAATGATTTNCAGGAGGGTAGCAACCAGACTGGATACACTAGAGAGAGGTAAAGTCTTTAAAAATTCGAATAAGGCAACAGAAGAATCTTTTTCTACAGCCAATACTAGACTGGAATGATTTTGAACCGTACCGGGTTTGTCGGAGACTTTTTTATTTAAGTTAGGCCACCTGACCTAACGGGTTAATCTTATCATTGAACCGTACTGGGTTTATCGGAGAGAAGTTTTTAATATCTAAATTTATGTAACTATAGAGTATACCCTAAAGTTACAATCTGAAAGTTCATGAAATTATGTATCATTTAAATGATTTTTAATCATAAGTAACATGTAACTTTAGTGTTAAAGAATTATAATTTACGAAATTTTTCATTTTTATCCAATTGGGGCGTGAAAAAGTGAAAGGCCAAAAAGTAGGGTATGTCCGGGTAAGTTCTGTCGAGCAAAACACTGGACGTCAACTTGAAGGAATTGAGGTCGACCGGATTTTTGTTGACCGTGCTTCAGGTAAAAATACTGACCGACCTAAATTTCAGGAAATGTTGAACTATGTCCGGGAAGGGGACAGGGTGATTGTACATTCAATGGATCGTTTTGCGCGAAGCCTAAAAGATTTGGTCACTGAAGTAGATAAACTGGTCAAACGAGGGATCGCCATCCAGTTTGTAAAAGAAAATATTACTTTTACAGCCGAATCCACCCCGATGGATAATTTGATGCTTCAAATGATGGGTGCTTTTGCACAGTTCGAACGTGAGATCATTTTAGAGCGGCAAAAGGAAGGAATAAAACTCGCCTCTGCTCAGGGGAAGTACAAAGGTCGGGTGCATAAACTAAAGTCTGACCAAGCTGAAGCTTTACGACAAGCATGGAAGGAGGGGAAGTATCCATCGAAAATGGCATTAGGGAAAGCTTTTGGGATTAGTCGTCAGGCGGTATACCGATATTTACAAGTTAGTGAAT
Organism: Acinetobacter entericus; assembly: GCF_026168575.1. NCBI lineage: Bacteria > Pseudomonadati > Pseudomonadota > Gammaproteobacteria > Moraxellales > Moraxellaceae > Acinetobacter > Acinetobacter entericus. Next base: position 666 of record NZ_JAPEQW010000066.1, on the reverse strand, counting down.
AGCTTATTGGGATTAGCAACTAAATTTAGTTTAACTTATAAAAATCATGAAACACTGTTCGAATTTTAAGCGTGGAACGTGAAAAATCACAAAAAAAGCCCACCTTGGGGAAGGTGGGCTATCAACTAGAAACTACAGCATTGATTTCTAAGTGGAATTATAACGCTGTTATTCCCAAGTAGAAATGTCCTACCTAATAACCAAATAGAAATGTCCTATATGGACATTTCCAAGTCAAGCACAGGATTTAGATTTCGTTGTTCAATCGCTGTTTTCTGTGCTTGTCTACGTGGCATCTTTTGAGAACGATTGCGTTTGTTTTGTTGTTCCAGTTCTTCATGCTGTTGTTGGATATGATTCAGAACAGCACCCAACCGTTTATTCTCAACAATCTCTCGCTGATTCAGCTGACTTAATTTATCGAATAGGCTGTAATTGATCTTTCGGCCATCATACATGAGGGCTACAGTACCATCCGGGTATTCCAGGAACTCAAGATACTTACCGATCAACCTCTGATTTTCTTCGGTGTTTTCTAGGAGATATACGCATTTATCATAAGTAATCGTCAGGCTATTCGTGACTCTGCGGGGTTCACGCCAAGTAAAAATATCATCTAATTCTTCGGCTGTTTCAGTGATAGGCCGATGTAGATTCTTAGGATTA
>NZ_JAPEQW010000065.1:0-4742 GCF_026168575.1 Acinetobacter entericus | reverse complement strand
TATTCCGCCACGTTATTCCAAGACTGAATTGGCTGTGATTAATTTTATGGCGTGGTGCTTTGGTAAGGTGCCGGATAGTGAATTTATCCATGTTAGTTACTCTGCCAAGCTGGCAGCAAACAATGCTTTTCAGACACGAAATTTAGTGCAAGAAGTGGCCTATAAATCTGTGTTTCCAGAATTTCAACTACGCGATGATAGTAAAGCAAAAGATGACTGGAGAACCTCTGAGGGTGGCGTGTGCTACTCCCAGGGTACAGGTGGTACGATCACAGGCTATGGCGCGGGAAAGCTCCGAGATACTTTTGGCGGCGCCGTTATTATCGATGACCCGCATAAGGCTAGTGAAGCAAGCTCAGATACGATTCGTGGCAATGTTATTGAGTGGTTTCAAGACACGCTTGAGTCTCGTACTAACTCACCAAATACACCAATCATTGTGATTATGCAGCGATTGCATGAAGAAGATCTTGCTGGTTGGCTGCTTGCAGGTGGTNCAAGACACGCTTGAGTCTCGTACTAACTCACCAAATACACCAATCATTGTGATTATGCAGCGATTGCATGAAGAAGATCTTGCTGGTTGGCTGCTTGCAGGTGGTAATGGTGAAGAATGGGAACACCTTTGCTTGCCGGCTATTCAAGATGATGGCACAGCACTATGGCCCGCAAAGCATTCAATTGAGCGCCTTAAGGTTATGGAAGATGCTGCGCCGTATGTTTTCTCGGGCCAATATCGCCAATTGCCATCACCGCCAGCTGGCGGTTTTTTTAAGCCCGACAGAATTGAAATTGTAGATGCGCTGCCTGCGGAATTCACTAAAGAAGTGCGCGCTTGGGATTTGGCGGCTTCGGAAAACGAGGGTGACTGGACTGCAGGCCCGAGAATGCTAAAGACCAAAGAAAACATTATTTACATCGTGGATATGGTGCGTGGCCGTTGGGGCCCTGACGGTGTTGAAAACACAATTAAGCAGACGGCTCAAATGGATGGAAAGTCAGTGATGATTCGGCTGCCGCAAGATCCTGGTCAAGCGGGCAAGTCCCAAGCTAAAAACTTCATCACAATGCTTTCTGGCTTTAGTGTTAAAGCTGAGACGGTATCAGGCGACAAGATTACTCGTGCACAACCATTTGCGGCTCAGGTCAATATCGGCAACGTGAAGATGCTCCGTGGTGACTGGAATAAAGCTCTCATTGAGGAACTACGTAACTTTCCAAATGGTACACATGACGACCAGGTGGATGGCTGCAGTGATGGTTTCAATGATCTCAATGAAGCGCGTATCGGTAAAAAACCTGCAGGTGCTGGCACTCGAACATATTAATAGGAACATTTATGGCAAAGTCTAAAAAAGACAAAGCGTCAAAGAAGGCTTTGTCTCTTGGGAACTTATACACTCAAGAAGCGGTAACGCGTTTTTTGGTTAATTTTGGCAAACAGCCAGATACGGATGAAGTACTTCGTAAAGCGGGCATTACGCGTCATAAATTGCGTGTGCTGTTAGATGATGATGAAATCGCCCAAGCCGTTGAGACTCGCATTGATGCATTATTAGCTACACCGCTAAGAGTCGAGCCAAGTGATACAGATGAGGCAGAAAAATTAACTCTTATTCTAAAGGAGTGGTTTCATGAGATTGCAGCCGGCTCTTTGAATGCGCTGTTCTTTGGCTATTCGGTTCAAGAGGCCGTTTATGAACTTAAACCAGAAGGCTACATTGGCCTGGAGTGGATTGGCGAAAAGCCAATGCAATGGTTTGAACCTAAAAATGATGGCCGATTGATTTACAGACAAGAAGGAACTGCGGCTGAGCATGAAGTGGATCAGGTCTTTAAATTCTTCTTAACGCGTCGTAAAGCTTCATATGAACAACCTTATGGAAAAGCATTGCTAGCAACACTGTATTGGCTATTTTTCTTTAAGCAGAATGGATTCAAGTTTTGGGCTAAATTCTTAGAGCGTTTTGGCACGCCAATTCTTCTAGGTAAATGCAAAGATACCGAAACTGAAGATATGAACAGAGCATTATTAAATGCTCATGCTCAAAGTGTGCTGTCTATAGATGCTGAAGATGATGTTCAGGTGTTGGGCACATCTGGTGCAAGTGGTACTGCGGGGGCTGCGTTTGAGTCTTTTAACAATCAACTCGTACGACAAATTCAAAAAGTTATATTGGGTCAAACGCTCACCAGTGGAACTGATGGTGTGGGTAGTCGAGCATTGGGTCAAGTCCATGAAAATGTAAGGATGGATAAACTCAAATCTGACATTCGACTGGTTACACCTACTTTGCAAGCCGTGGTGAATGCACTATGCGCTCTAAATGGCTGGGGTGATTATGAAGTTATGCTCGGTGAAAAACCTAAACCACTCAATAAGGATCAAGCCGAGCGCGATGCGCACCTTAAAAATGCCGGTGCAAACTTAACGCCACAGTATTTTCAGCGTGAGTACGGGCTTCAGGATGGTGATATTGCTGAGAGAATCCAACCTCTTTCAAATACCCAATTCTCAGCCATACCTAAACGAGCATTTAGCTTTAAAGCCCAGGCCAATAAACTTTCTGCTGAGCAGCAAGAAGTTGAAGAGCTAACGGATGGCCAAGATGATCTGCAGTTATTGACCAATGAGCAGATTAGACAATTAGCAGCTGATTCTGAGACTCCAGAGGCCTTGCTGTTCAATTTGTCGCGATTAATACCAGGTGCGACGCAATCGCAATTTACTGCAAATTTAGACCAAGCTTTATTTGCTGCGGATGTATTGGGGTATGCGACTGCAGCCAAGGGGAAATAGATGCAACCAGTCACGTTCCTTGAGGCGCTGCAGTATGCGCACAGTAAGAAAGTGGTGCTGCCTGATGAGTTTTACTCAATGGACCTTAAGACCCGGCAGATGGCGACCACGGTTAGCTTTTTGTCGAGTCTTGAGCAAGTTGAGTCAGTGATTAAGTCACTGAATAAAACTTTGGCCAACGGTGGGACGTTTAACGACTTTCAGAAGCTCGTTGCTGAATCTGAAATCATTTTGCCTAAGCATTACCTAGACAATGTCTTTCGTACCAATATCCAAAGCGCATATGGTCATGGTCGTTGGCAGCAACAGCAACGGAATAAAGACAAACGCCAGTACCTGATGTATTCGGCTATCGATGATAGTCGTGTACGTCCTGCACATTTGGCATTGAATCGGATCGTGTTGCCGATTGATCATCCTTTTTGGCTAACGCATTACCCGCCGCTGGGCTTTCGTTGTCGCTGTACCGTTATCGCCCTTACAGAGGCACAGGCGCTTAAATACGGCATTACACCTGATGACAAGTTGCCAGAGGTTGCAGAGGCTTTGGATTGGAGTTCCCATCCACTGCAGTTTGGTGAGATGGAAGCGCTGGTTGATAAAAAGATCAATGTTTCAGTGCTTGATAAGGAATATCTCCTTGAGCAAAAAGAAGTGATCAAAGCTGAATGGACTGCATCAAAAAAGTTGGCCAGTTTATTCGCGCCGATGAACGATAGCAGCCGGAACCTATTTAATACGATCGCAGATACCGTCATCCCGCTAGATCCATCAATCAGGCCAAGTGCAATCAGAACGCTGCTGGATTATGTGCAGGGCAATGATGCAGCGCTGACCGGTTATTTAAATAAGCCAGCTATTAGCTTGGCTGAGGATGTGCTTAAGCGCTGGGTGAAAGAGGATATGGCAAAGATTCACGCCGTTGCAAGCAATACGGCTTCAACTGTGGTAGGTGCGGCGACACTTCAACAGGTAGCAGCTTATCAGGCAGGGCAGACAATCCAGCTTAATGCGCCGTTGCTAATGACTGATACAGCTTCAGATATCGTAATCAAGATTGAGAATGCCGGAGGTCTGGGAATCGATCTAGACATGCTGAATGCTGGTCATGGCGTATTAATGCCAATAGGTTTGTCGTTTGAAATGGTTTCGATTGAAACACTGAATGGCAAGATGATTTACACACTTAAAGCATTGGTGAATTAATGACTGAAAAATGTGAATCGTGTCGACGTGGTTTGAATGGTCGAAATGGTAATGGTTATTCGCCATGCAGTTGTGGGAAAAGAGTAGTTGTGATTGGTAGCCCGTCAAGAGTGAATAATCTTGTTCGTGCTATGTGCTGCGTTCTATCTCGACCACCAAAGAAACCATGAGTAGAAATTAACTGAAGCCGCCTAATGGGCGGTTTTTTATTGAGGATAATAAAATGCGTGTAATGGGTATTAATGATTCAAATTCAGTGGTTGTTGAAGAAGGCACGAAGCTACCTAAGTTCATCCGGACATTAAAAATTGAAACCGCAGAAGAAGAGCAACAGTTACGATTATTTTTAACAGGTGCCTTAAAAGTTGATAAAGACGGCTGCCATTCAATGGGGCGTGACTTTGGATCAAATGCTTTATGTCAAAGTTCAGATGTGTCAAATGGAAATGTGGCTTTGGGTGTTGATTCATCAAGCGCAGGGTTGTCGGAACTACTAAAAGTCAGTGCTCTTGATGTGAAGTTACAGGCTATTAATTCTCTGACTGCTATCCTTAATGTTTATGGGTATTCTGATATGCAGAATGCAGCTGCCGAGAAGCTTAATCTATTAATTCAAGAACTTTGAACAATTCTGAAATTTAAACCGCTCCATCTGGGGTGGTTTTTTTATGGAGCATGAAAAATGCCACAGACAAATCAAGAGCAGCCTAAAAAGGATGATCAGTTTTGTTTTCAG
>NZ_JAPEQW010000064.1:0-4926 GCF_026168575.1 Acinetobacter entericus | reverse complement strand
TGTCGGGCGTTTTAATTCTGGGGATATCGTTGGCGGTTTGAGCGAATCCCAAATTCAAGATTTATTACTGCGCGGCGTGATTGAGTCGGTTGAAGATGTGGTTGAAGCATCAACTAAAACCAAGCCTGCAGTGTCTACTAAAACGGAAAAAGAGGTGAAAACTAATGGCGAATAAACCGGATTTAATTTCGCTCCAGGGTGAGATGTTTTTAGCAAAAATGGTTAATGGTCAGCCTGCTGCGTTATTGTCGATTGGCAACACGCCAGAGCTTCAGCTTAAGATTACATCAGATTCAACCGATCATTTTGAATCCAAGACAGGCATGCGTGCAAAGGATGCCGTACTTCGCAAGCAGACAGGGGTGTCAGTTAGTGGAACGTTGGAAGAGGTCACTAAAGAAAACCTAGCTATGGTACTCAGTGGTAAGACATTCGAAATTCCAGCGGGCACAATTGCTGAAACCGCATTGGGTGCAGTTAAAATCGGAGAGATGATTGACCTAGGTACACGCAATTTGTCTGATGTGGCTTTTAAAGGTCCTGCTGATGCGGCAGTTGCTGCAGATAAATATATCCTGGATTCTGTGTTTGGAACGGTAGTCTTTAACGAGCCGATTACTGATGTGAAATGGTCAGGTAAGTCGGGCGCCATTACCCGTACTACTGTTGCCACAAATTTGGGGGAAGAATATCGTTTCTTCTTTAAAGGTGTAGACACATACCAGGGCGATAAAATTGCAGTGACACTTTGGCGCTTAGAGCTTTCACCTGAAACGGAATTCGATCTGATTCATGAAGATTTCGCAAGCTATAGCTTTGAAGGTGAATGTTTGGCGGATATCACCAAAGTAAATGATGCTGAGTTAAGCATTTTTGGCCATATCGATCGTTTTTCTACAACCAGCTAAATAGTTCAGGCACAAGAAATTCACAGGCGCAAAAGCATCTTTTTTTGTGCCCTGAACTTCGCTCTCTATTTTTTTATCAACAAATCCCGTATGAGTCGTGAGAATGATATTCTTAAAATGAACCAGGGGGGATCCTTGCAATGAGAGGATTTTGAAAAAACTATCAAATGGCTTAAAAGTGATTTAAATTCCAAAGAAAAAGGTTCTCCAGTTTACGTTGGCCATCAAAAGCGTATTTCAATCCTGCGTGATAAGAAGGATGAGTTAGAGCGCGGTTATAAAGTTTGGTGTGAAGGTAATTGATTATTTAAAGGAAATTACAATGTCATTAGTAGATTCTTATATTAGCTACTTATCAGGTTTTTTATCAGGTCTCGCATCTATTGATGGCGCAATTAGAGAAAAATGCCTCAATGTATTCGACGTTAGCTATAACAGCAATTTGTCTTTAGAAGAGAATTTCTTCACTTTCTACCCTGAGCTTAATGGGTTGGGATTTACATCTAGTATGATTGAATTTGGAGAAATTGAATCTCTTATCCAAGGTTGGATATTACGTAAGCCATTAGGACTAGAACTTGATGTAACTGATTGGAAAAGTTTCCTAGCTTTTAGAATTATGGATTATCTGTCTTGGTGCTTCAGTGATGATGTAGATTGCTCTTTGCTTGATGTCTACAGCGCTGAATTGACTGAAAAAGATGGAGTGAAAGTTAAATATTTAATCATTCCACATGAAAGCAAGGCTTTGTATATCCTTTTCCAAAATACTGTAACGATTGAAGGCGATTAGTAAACTTTTATAACCTCCTTCGGGTGGTATTGAGATTCCATTATGAATGCTTTTTTTCTAGCAAATGGAGCTCTTTCAAAAACAAAGATATTGGGGTTAAAGTGCGCCAAATTCAGATGAAATTTTTGAAAAAATATTTTTAAAGTTCCCATTCACTCAATTGTCCAGAATTTAAAAAATACTGAAACAAATAAGCAGATTAAGCTTAAAATTAAAACAGATGAAAAAGGTTTACAATTGTGATGGCAAAAATCGATTTGATAAAAAATAAAAGGGGAACTTTATGACTTGGGTTGTAGTTAGCATTATTCAGGTAACTGAAGTATTGGAAGGCGAACAAACCGAATTTCCAATTGAAGAGACCTTTGTTCTTTTGAATTTTGATACTCAAGATGAACTTAATCAAAAAATTCAGGATCAAATTGATCTTATTGATGCGGCTGGTGCTGAAGGTGTTACTTATTACGGTATGCCAGCAAAAGAATATTGTCTTGGTGTGCGTAAAATTAAAAATATATTTAATGAAGCTCCATTAGGGGAAAATGATCAACCTGGTGATAAGACTGAATTAACTCACTCATATATGACAGTTAAAACATTAAGTGACGCTAAATTACTCGCAGAAGGAAAGGCAGTACAGGTTAATTATATTGATGATGACCCTATGTAAATTGAAAGCATGTAACTAACCACTTCCACAAAACCTCCTTCGGGAGGTTTTTTTATTGAGATTACATCATGAATGATTTTTTCTTGGCAGAAGGCCGAAGCGTTACATTGCCTTTCGGTAACTCTAAAGTTGCTGTGCAGCAACTAAAAATGCATAACCTTGATGTTTGGTTTCCGGCGGCCATAGCTGTTAAAACATTTCTAGAAAAGAAAGATTATTCAGATGAAATTTTGACGAAGCTATTTACATCACATGGGCTGCAAGTTCTGCATTTACTTGAGCTTACTACTGGCAAGAAACAAGCTGAATTGATGCAGTATGTTGATGATGAGCAGGGCTTTAAGTTGCTAATCAAGACAATGCTGGAAGTAAATGTCGCATATTTCAAGGAGCCAAAACCTCGGCAGCGTACAAAGTCAGGCGATGAGCAATCAAGCTGGTTTAATGCATTTCAGTTACTTATTACAGCTGGTCATCAACATTCTGCAATTCTGCAGATGAGTTACGGCTGCTTCATGAACTATCTGAAAGCTGCTCAAAAGGTAAACATGGATGACAAGAAGCTTGATGCAAATGTAATCCGCGTAGCACACCACTCAGATAAAAAGGGCTTTGAAAAGTTCCAATCTGAGCTGTCTAAACATTGATGTAAGTTGCGGTTTTCATTTAATATGTGCTTAATAATTATATATTGAGGGTGTTAGGGTGAAGAAGTTTGTTTTAATTTTAGCGCTGTGCATGTCGGCTCAAGCATTTGCTGTTGAGATGCAGGCTGTGCGCGGCAGTTATGGTTTTGTTGAGCTTGGCGATAGCTACAGCAGATTGAGAGATGTTTTGGGGAATCCTGAATCTTCGTATGAACATACTATTCGGGATGGGAGAGGACGAGCTCATCCAGCCACCACTTATAAATACAAAGTAGAAAATGCGTACTATGCCATTACTATTGTAGATGGAAATATTTACAAGATTGATTGGGAGCGTTAAGACAGTTTTTTACTTAAATCCCATTTTAAAAACAGTCGAATCAATATTGCTCAAATTCTTAAATTAAACATTATTTGAAATTTTTCGTTAATTTCAGAATCAGTAATTCCGCTATAAGGCCTTACAGAAATGTAGGGCTTTTTTTATGCCTAAAATTTGAGGTCGCCATGTCTGGAAAAAACTTAACATTTAAGCTGATACTTGATGGTGACAGCAAAGGATTGGTTGCTGCGGCGAAGCAGTCGGAAGATGTTGCCAAAAATCTTTTTGCAACAATTGAAGCTGAAGCTGAGAAACTAAAGACAGCCTCGGCAGAAACTGCAGGCGAAGTGGGTAAGATAATACCCAATGAGCTGCAAAAAAAAGCTGACCAAGCTAAAGATAAGCTTGGTGAGGTGTCTCAGGCTGAGAGCGAGCTAAAAAATAAATCAGCAGCAACAGCTGCCGAAATGAGCGGTTTAGGCGACAAACTGCAGGATGCAGCAGCAAAAGCTAATAAAGCTGGATTTGAAATTGACAGTGCCATTCCTGGGGATGCTGTTCAGCTTGCCGAAATACTTGGAAATAAATTCTTTTTAGCCGCAAAAGAAATTGAGGCTTTGGGCGATAAATCAGTAATTAGTGCTGGTGAATTACGTGCAATGTCGAGTGCAGGCGAACAGGGGCTTGGTGAGTTAAATCTAGCACTTAAAGCAGCTCAAGCTGAATTAGTACGCCTGCAGAGCACAGATGGATCTCTACAAGATATTGAGATTGCCAAAGATCGAGTTTTAAGTATTCAGGATGCGATTAAGGAAGCATCAAGCGCCTTTAATTACTATGAGGGTGTTGCAATTAACGCAATGAAAGGCGTTGACAATGCAACCCAGTCAACCATTAATCAGGTTCAGCAGTTTAGTGCGGTTGATCTAACAGGTGTAATTGGTGAGGCGCAAACCGCTGCTCGTGCAATTGAAAGTATGGGTGATGGCGCTACAGTTTCAGCCAAGGATGTTGAGCGAATAGGGGATATTGGCGCTAACAGCATTAATGCTTTAGAAAATGAGTTACTGGCTGCCAGATCTGCATTTTCAGCATTAGAAAAAAGCAGTGAAGCTATCACACTTGAAGAAATTAAAAACGCAGGAGAAAAAGTCAAGGGGCTTGAACAAGCGGTGGATCTAACTAAATCTGCATTTAGCGAGTTCAATGTAAAAGCCTCATCTGCAATGCAAGATGTTTCCACCAGCACAGATAAAGCTGCTGCCAGTGCAAAAAATGCTGGGGGTAATATATACAGTGCTTTAGGTATTAAACCGCCCACTGTAATTAATGATGCAATAGCCAATTTATCAAGAAAACTTGAGGATTTTAAGGCCAACAGTAAGTTGCCAGCTGAAGAGGTTGCTCGCGTTACCAAAATTACCGAGCAAGAAATTGCACGCTTAAGAAATGAATTAGCTGGTGTGGAGCCAGCAGCTGAAAAAGCGAACTCAGGCATTTCGAGTTTATCAAAGGGAGTGAATAGCACTAAATTCGCAGTCAATGCCTTGGTTGGTGCTATGGCAACACTCGGTGTTGGTCTAGGC
>NZ_JAPEQW010000063.1:0-5014 GCF_026168575.1 Acinetobacter entericus | reverse complement strand
CATTCTACAGTATTTCCTACCACACGCAACCCTATTTTTTAATTTATTTATTTGTGTGTCTATTTTTTATGCATTTTGCGTTTTTTTATTCATAATTTGATCAAATTTGCTTTAATAGTAATAATTCAGGACTATTTGAACGTTTTTAATTATCATTGCGCAAACACTTTTGCCGAATAAAAAGCGTCAGGACTATATATGCGCCATACTTCTTTTTTTTATGCAGGCTTGCTGTCTTTTGCAATCACGGCACCCGCATTTGCAAATGAACAATCTGCAGAAACAGCGGAAAGTACAGAAATTGCCAATACATCCAGAACTCAACAGCTTGCTCAAGCAGCGATGGCTAAATCTTCTGAAGTCGCAAAAAAATTATCCGTAAATGCGACCGCCGCCCAATCGGATGAAGAAAAAGACCCCTTTGAAGCATTCAACCGTAAAATTTTTGCTTTTAATGAAGTGCTGGATACCTATATTGCGCGCCCGCTGGCGATTCAGTATGTTGAAAAAGTGCCTGACGATGTCCGCGGGTCTTACCGTCAATTTCGTAAGAACTTAAATGAACCTTGGAATGCTGTTAACCAGCTGATTCAGGGCCGCCCTGCACGCGCCGCCAAATCTTTAGGCCGCTTCACAGTCAATACACTGACTACTTTAGGCTTTGCTGACCCCGCGCAGCGCTTAAATCTGACTTCAGAATCTGAAGGTCTCGGCATTACGATGGGATATTACGGCATTCCTTCCGGCCCGTATTTAGTTTTGCCTGTATTAGGCCCAAGCACCATTCGAGAAGCTGTCGGAACAGCTGCAGACAGTCAGGCGCGCCCGCAAAAGTATCTGCTTGAAGATCACGACGGCGCGTATTGGTCAGAACAGGTGCTTCGCGGCGTAGATGCACGCTCTCAGCTGCTGGAACTTGAAAATGTGCTGCAAGGCGATAAATACGCCCAAATTCGTGATTTTTACTTACAGCGCATCAGCTTTGCCGTGACGGAAAAGAAAGGCATTGCAGACGAAAATATGTTTATTAATACTGACGACGAACCAGATGATACTCCCTCATCTGATTCTTCAGATGACAATACATCAGATACACCTGCAGAAGCATCCCCTGCAGATTCAAGCGCGCCTGAATCTGATAACGGCATCACAGAATAGTTAAATTTATTCTCTTGCTAGAGGGGTTTTTTTCCTCCAGCAAGGATTTGCTTGTTATAGTAGTTCAATGACACACCTTATTGGATCATACAAATTCTTTATGTATTTCATTCAGCCGACTCGTGATATTCCTTATTTAGAACAGGTTATTGCCGCACTTCCAAGTGTTCAGATGATTCGTATTGAAGATCTCGATTTGTATGATCCCACTATTATTGCTATCGCCGATGTCCGTGATTACTTAATGCACCAATGGACATTGCCGACGATTGTTCTTGCTCTGGAAGATGAGGGCGCTGCCCTTGCGCAGGCATGGGAGCAAGGCGCCCTTGCAGGCTGGATGTGGAGCAAGCCGCCGGCAAACCCGCAGCAGGCTTTAATCAAGATTGATGCGCAATATAAGCGCAATCAAGACAGCCGGGACTTGCCGTCAGCAGCTGAGTTGCAAAAAAAGCTCCTGCCGAACCCTATTGAACTCACCAATTATAAAGTTGAAACCTTTTTTCAGCCTTCGGCTTATTTATCTGGCGATTGGTACGATTACTGGAAAATCAGCGATAAAGAAGTCTTATTCTATTTGGCGGATGTTTCCGGCCATGGGGTAACCAGCAGCCTGCTGACATCCTGGATGGCCGCTTTTCACGGCCGTTCAAAAACCCCGCGTGAATTGATTAAAAAGCTTAATGGCATGCTGGTGCAGGAAAATATCGAAAAGCACATTACCATGCTTACCGGCATTCTAAATTTAGAAACCCACCAGCTGCGCTGGTCCAGCGCAGGGCACTATCCTCCCGCCATTTTATTTGAACCGAATAAAGAACCTAAAGTCTTAACCACCAGCAGCTTTCCGCTTGGCCTCACTGAAGATTTAGAAGTTGAAGAGTTTGAATGCACGCTAAACCGCCATGCGCGGTTTATTATTTGCTCGGACGGCGCTCTGGAGCCGTTCGATGGCGGCTTAAACGAACAGCTCGGCCAATTGGTGCATCATTTGCAAAATCAATCATTTCAGGCGCCTGAACATGTTGCTGACGACATTGCCATACTAAGTTTCCGCAGAATGAATTAACATATAAATCAATATATTATCATTCAACCTTAGTTTATACGACTGCTGGCTACTTGAGTAAGCAGTGGCCCTATGGGATAATTTACTATCCTTCTCTGCAAATGGCATTTATATGTCAACAGGTCATGTTGAATATGCAAGCTTGAACGGAACGCATATTTTTAAGCTTATTGGCGAAGTGCGTGCCCAATCTTGCATTAGTTTAGACAAGTTACTGAATAAAATTGAACAGCAAGAGAATGTTATAGGCGCAATCGTAGATTTAACCCAAACAACATTCATTGACAGTACAGTTTTAGGCATCTTGGCTAAATTGGGCTTAAAGCTCAAGCAAATCCATCACATTCAGGCAGTTATGCTGTCAACCAACTCAGATATTACGACTCTGGCCAACAGTATGGGGCTGGGGCAGGTTTTTGTCATTTTAGATTACTGCGGTGATCCGAGTGTCTGCACCCGCGAATTAATGGAAGAGCATATTACACACGGCAGTATGCTGAATACTGTACTGGATGCGCACAAAACATTGATGAAACTCAATGACAGCAATCAAAATATGTTTGAACCTTTGGTAAAGCAGCTGCAAAAAGAGCAAGACAGTTTAGACCAAACTGCACAGCAAAACGCATAAGCGTTTTCTCCCTTCCTGAGATCTCCCATGACTTTCCTTTCCGTCGCGCAAATGAACTCCCAAAATGATATAGAAGCCAACTTCTCTGTCATTGATTCATTGATCCTGCAAAGCAAAGCTCAGGGAGCAAGCCTGATTGTATTTCCTGAAAATTTTGTCTGCTTTGCTGCCGGAAAACAGCGGGAAATAGGCGCGCAATTTGAAGCAATTCAGCAGCGTTTAGAACAGCTGGCGCATCGGCATGATATCTGGATTGTTGCGGGCACACTCCCTTGCCCGTTCCGTCCAGATGGCTCCATTATTGAAGATGGCCGTGTCCGCACAGTCAGCCTATGCATCAGCCCTGAAAAAACTGAAGCGCGCTATGACAAAATTCATTTGTTTGATGTGCAGGTCGGTGACGCGGTCGGCGGCTATCAGGAATCTAAATTTTTCGAACCCGGCACTGATTTAACAATTGCGAAAACACCCTTTGGCAATATTGGGCTCATGGTCTGCTATGACTTGCGTTTTCCAGAACTGGCTTTAAGTTTGCGCGCTCAAGGCACCAACATCTTGACCGCGCCTGCCGCCTTTACCTACACCACCGGTGAAATGCACTGGCAGCTGCTGCTTCAAGCGCGCGCGATGGACAGTCAATGCCATGTTTTAGGCGCTGCGCAGCAAGGCTGGCATAGTGAAAAACGCCAAACATGGGGGCATGCGGGTGCGGCCAACAGCCGCGGACAATTACTCGATATCATTCACGAAGAAGGCGCTGGCCTGATTACAGTACCCTTTGATTTAGCCGAGCAGCAGCTGGTTCGGGCATCGATGCCTTTGATGCAGCATCGCGTTTTATTGCAATACTAAGATTGCATCTGACGTTCACGTTGAGTGAACTTCATTCATGCTTTGATTTAACATCATTATTTCTTAATTCATTTATTTTCAGCTCGTTTTTAAAATTAACTCGCATATAATAATGATTCTTATTCAAAAACAATTTATCCAAATGTTCAAATCAGCTCTCCTCTCAGCATTGCTGCTGTCTCTATCAACTGCATCTTTCGCAGAACTTCAAGTTTCAGAAAAAATCCGCCCAGCGGTTAACTCTTCAGTGAATCCCAATATTCAACGCTTAGAGATTCCGCCCACGCCCAACAGCATGCCATTGCCTGCATTTGGTCAAGGCATCATTGGCTGGGGGACAGGCCCTGATGGCGCAGAAGCGCGTTTGAATAACATCACCAAAGAAGATGTTGCCAAGCTTAAAACCCAAGCTGTGACTTTAGACATGGTTGAAACATGGCAGAAGTTCTATGAAAATGAAACGCTGCGTAATGCAGGCAATCCAACTGCGCCATTTCGCGCGCAGTTGATGAAAAAAATTGCGGGCCTCTGGTAGGCGGTTCGAAATTCAGCTCATTGATGACATCTACCATCAATGAGCGCGGTAATATACGGCCTTTTTTATCTCTAACTCTAATTTGATCAATCCCCCGTCTCCTGCTTTTTCTTTACACCCAGCATTACTCTTTGCATTTTTTACAAAAACCCTGCTTATTATTTATTCATTTTCAGACAGGATGGATGTTTCCCAGCCAATATTCAGAGAATAACAATGTCCTTAGAAAAAGTCGTTTATACAGCACATGCAAAAGCAACAGGCGGCCGTGATGGCCGGGCTACCTCTTCCGATGGTATTTTAGACATTCAACTGAAAGTGCCTAAAGAAATGGGCGGCACAGGCGGCGGTACGAACCCTGAGCAGCTGTTTGCAGCGGGCTATTCTGCATGTTTCTTAGGTGCTATGAAATTTGTTGCCAACCGGGATCATTTAAAAATCACGCCTGATGTTTATATTGAAGGTGATGTCGGCATTGGGCCAATCCCAACAGGTTTTGGCATTCAGGTGACTTTAAATATTCACTTGGAAGGTTTGGAAGAAAGTGAAGCGCAAAAACTGGTTGATGCTGCGCATATTGTCTGCCCGTACTCAAATGCGACACGCGGCAATATTGATGTGACGCTGAATGTAATTGTTTGATTTTTATCGATGAATGTTCAAAAAATAAAAAAAGCTGATATGTATTTTCATATCAGCTTTTTTATGGTTACACGTTAAGTCCATGTTAGAACCCATTTAAAGTGTCTATATTCTCACCAATAAAAAT
>NZ_JAPEQW010000062.1:0-5575 GCF_026168575.1 Acinetobacter entericus | reverse complement strand
TTTTCGAATAATGAGCTGGCGATGACTTACTCTCACATGGGTAACCCCACACTACCATCAGCGCTAAGAGGTTTCACTTCTGAGTTCGGGAAGGGATCAGGTGGTTCACTCTTGCTATTGTCGCCAGCACAACTGTTATGACTTTGCATTTGGTCTTATCTTTTCAGTGCCGTTGCTTGGTCAAATGAGTTATTAACAGGTATATCTGAGTTGAATATTGTCTTACTAACTGGATTCTGAATCAAGTCATTTTGATGAATATCGAATCAATTGAAGCATGATATACAGCTGCTTGGGCGTTGTATAGTCAAGCCTCACGAGCAATTAGTACTGGTCAGCTTCATGCGTCACCGCACTTCCACATCCAGCCTATCAACGTCGTAGTCTTCAACGGCTCTTTAGAGGACATAAAGTCCTAGGGAAATCTTATCTTGAGGTAGGCTTCCCGCTTAGATGCTTTCAGCGGTTATCCCTTCCGAACATAGCTACCCGGCGATGCGACTGGCGTCACAACCGGTACACCAGAGGTTCGTCCACTCTGGTCCTCTCGTACTAGGAGCAGATCCTCTCAAATTTCCAGCGCCCACGGTAGATAGGGACCGAACTGTCTCACGACGTTCTAAACCCAGCTCGCGTACCTCTTTAAATGGCGAACAGCCATACCCTTGGGACCTGCTTCAGCCCCAGGATGAGATGAGCCGACATCGAGGTGCCAAACACCGCCGTCGATATGAACTCTTGGGCGGTATCAGCCTGTTATCCCCAGAGTACCTTTTATCCGTTGAGCGATGGCCCTTCCATACAGAACCACCGGATCACTAAGACCTACTTTCGTACCTGCTCGACTTGTGGGTCTCGCAGTTAAGCGCGCTTTTGCCTTTATACTCTACGCGTGATTTCCGACCACGCTGAGCGCACCTTCGTACTCCTCCGTTACTCTTTAGGAGGAGACCGCCCCAGTCAAACTACCCACCAGACATGGTCCTCGCTCCAGATTATGGAGCAGAGTTAGAACCTCAATATTACCAGGGTGGTATTTCAAGATTGGCTCCACCGCAACTAGCGTCGCGGCTTCAAAGCCTCCCACCTATCCTACACAAGTAAGATCAAAGTTCAATGTCAAGCTGCAGTAAAGGTTCACGGGGTCTTTCCGTCTAGCCGCGGGTACACCGCATCTTCACGGCGATTTCGATTTCACTGAGCCTCTGCTGGAGACAGCGCCCCCATCATTATGCCATTCGTGCAGGTCGGAACTTACCCGACAAGGAATTTCGCTACCTTAGGACCGTTATAGTTACGGCCGCCGTTTACTGGGGCTTCGATCAAGAGCTTCGCTTACGCTAACCCCATCAATTAACCTTCCAGCACCGGGCAGGCATCACACCCTATACGTCCACTTTCGTGTTTGCAGAGTGCTATGTTTTTAATAAACAGTTGCAGGGGCCTGGTTTCTGTGGCTGCCAGCCGCTCAAACCGCAAGGGTTATCACCGCCGGCAGCGTACCTTCTCCCGAAGTTACGGTACCATTTTGCCTAGTTCCTTCAGCAGAGTTCTCTCAAGCGCTTTGGTCTACTCGACCTGACCACCTGTGTCGGTTTCGGGTACGATTCCTGTGCAACTGAAGCTTAGAGACTTTTCCTGGAAGCATAGTATCAGCCACTTCACTGTACAAGTACAGCTTGCTATCAGATCTCAGCATAGAGTACCCCGGATTTGCCTAAGATACATGCCTACATCCTTTCACCTGGACAACCAACGCCAGGCTGACTTAACTTACTCCGTCCTCTCATCGCATTACACAGAAGTATTGGAATATTAACCAATTTCCCATCGACTACGCCTCTCGGCCTCGCCTTAGGGGTCGACTCACCCAGCCCCGATTAACGTTGGACTGGAACCCTTGGTCTTTCAGCGAACGGGTTTTTCACCCGTTTTGTCGTTACTCACGTCAGCATTCGCACTTCTGATACCTCCAGCAGACTTCTCAATCCACCTTCATCGGCTTACAGAACGCTCCCCTACCACTTGCAATAAATTGCAAATCCGCAGCTTCGGCATATAGTTTTAGCCCCGTTACATCTTCCGCGCAGGCCGACTCGACTAGTGAGCTATTACGCTTTCTTTAAAGGGTGGCTGCTTCTAAGCCAACCTCCTAGCTGTCTATGCCTTCCCACATCGTTTCCCACTTAACTATAATTTTGGGGCCTTAGCTGGCGGTCTGGATTGTTTTCCTCTTGACTACGGACGTTAGCACCCGCAGTCTGTCTCCCGGATAGTACTCATTGGTATTCGGAGTTTGCATCGGTTTGGTAAGTCGGGATGACCCCCTAGCCGAAACAGTGCTCTACCCCCAATGGTATTCGTCCGAGGCGCTACCTAAATAGCTTTCGGGGAGAACCAGCTATCACCGAGTTTGATTAGCCTTTCACCCCTATCCACAAGTCATCCCCTGGCTTTTCAACGACAGTGGGTTCGGTCCTCCAGTTAGTGTTACCCAACCTTCAACCTGCTCATGGATAGATCACCCGGTTTCGGGTCTACACCCAGCAACTAAACGCCCTATTAAGACTCGATTTCTCTACGGCTCCCCTATTCGGTTAACCTTGCTACTGAATGTAAGTCGCTGACCCATTATACAAAAGGTACGCAGTCACCGAACAAGTCGGCTCCCACTGCTTGTATGCATGCGGTTTCAGGATCTATTTCACTCCCCTCACAGGGGTTCTTTTCGCCTTTCCCTCACGGTACTGGTTCACTATCGGTCAGTCAGGAGTATTTAGCCTTGGAGGATGGTCCCCCCATATTCAGACAAGGTTTCACGTGCCTCGCCCTACTCGACATCATCATATAAGCCCTTTCGTGTACAGGACTATCACCCACTATGGTTGCACTTCCCAGAGCATTCCACTAGAACTTATATGACTTAATGGGCTGTTCCCCGTTCGCTCGCCGCTACTGAGGGAATCTCAATTGATTTCTTTTCCTAAGGGTACTGAGATGTTTCACTTCCCCTCGTTCGCCTCATACACCTATGTATTCAGTGTATGATACCTGCCTTATGACAGGTGGGTTTCCCCATTCAGAAATCTCCGGATCACAGGATATTTGCCGCCTCCCCGGAGCTTATCGCAGGCTATTACGTCTTTCATCGCCTCTGACTGCCAAGGCATCCACCACATGCACTTAATTACTTGACTATACAACCCCAAACAGCCGACGATGCCTACAAGTAGCATCTTCAACATTTTAGTTCAGAGTTCTGTGAACTTAATCACTGTACAGCTTCAATTAGATTCATATACCAAAACGCTTGATTCAGTTAATTTCGCTAGTAACTCATTTCATTCAACATTAACAATTGCTTGTTAAGCTGACTAAAACGAGTATGAACAAATTATTTCAACTCAAATATATTCTGTTAATGATTTTTCCAGCCTTCGTCAGGTCAGGAAACCGTGATAAATCACAGAGATTATCAAGTCCGCGTATCATAACGCTTATACTCGCTAATCTCTAGGATCTAAAACTTCGTTTGCTTAAGGACTAAACTAACAGCCAATTGACTGTTCATTTATTAACTTAACCATATCGCAAAGCGATATATGGTGGAGACTAGGAGAGTCGAACTCCTGACCTCCTGCGTGCAAAGCAGGCGCTCTACCAACTAAGCTAAGTCCCCAGCTTATCATCTAGATTTAATGCATCTTCTTTCTGTACAGCTAGTCAGAATGGTGGGTCTGACAAGACTTGAACTTGTGACCCCACGCTTATCAAGCGTGTGCTCTAACCAACTGAGCTACAGACCCTCAGATACATCAATGAAGAACAACTTGTTGTGGATTCTTACCAATCGTCAATCTTTCGTTAAGGAGGTGATCCAGCCGCAGGTTCCCCTACGGCTACCTTGTTACGACTTCACCCCAGTCATCGGCCACACCGTGGTAAGCGTCCTCCTTGCGGTTAGACTACCTACTTCTGGTGCAACAAATTCCCATGGTGTGACGGGCGGTGTGTACAAGGCCCGGGAACGTATTCACCGCGGCATTCTGATCCGCGATTACTAGCGATTCCGACTTCATGGAGTCGAGTTGCAGACTCCAATCCGGACTACGATCGGCTTTTTGAGATTAGCATCCTATCGCTAGGTAGCAACCCTTTGTACCGACCATTGTAGCACGTGTGTAGCCCTGGTCGTAAGGGCCATGATGACTTGACGTCGTCCCCGCCTTCCTCCAGTTTGTCACTGGCAGTATCCTTAAAGTTCCCGGCTTAACCCGCTGGCAAATAAGGAAAAGGGTTGCGCTCGTTGCGGGACTTAACCCAACATCTCACGACACGAGCTGACGACAGCCATGCAGCACCTGTATGTAAGTTCCCGAAGGCACCAATCCATCTCTGGAAAGTTCTTACTATGTCAAGACCAGGTAAGGTTCTTCGCGTTGCATCGAATTAAACCACATGCTCCACCGCTTGTGCGGGCCCCCGTCAATTCATTTGAGTTTTAGTCTTGCGACCGTACTCCCCAGGCGGTCTACTTATCGCGTTAGCTGCGCCACTAAAGCCTCAAAGGCCCCAACGGCTAGTAGACATCGTTTACGGCATGGACTACCAGGGTATCTAATCCTGTTTGCTCCCCATGCTTTCGTACCTCAGCGTCAGTATTAGGCCAGATGGCTGCCTTCGCCATCGGTATTCCTCCAGATCTCTACGCATTTCACCGCTACACCTGGAATTCTACCATCCTCTCCCATACTCTAGCTTCCCAGTATCGAATGCAATTCCTAAGTTAAGCTCAGGGATTTCACATCCGACTTAAAAAGCCGCCTACGTACGCTTTACGCCCAGTAAATCCGATTAACGCTCGCACCCTCTGTATTACCGCGGCTGCTGGCACAGAGTTAGCCGGTGCTTATTCTGCGAGTAACGTCCACTCACTATAGGTATTATCTATAGGAGCCTCCTCCTCGCTTAAAGTGCTTTACAACCAAAAGGCCTTCTTCACACACGCGGCATGGCTGGATCAGGGTTCCCCCCATTGTCCAATATTCCCCACTGCTGCCTCCCGTAGGAGTCTGGGCCGTGTCTCAGTCCCAGTGTGGCGGATCATCCTCTCAGACCCGCTACAGATCGTCGCCTTGGTAGGCCTTTACCCCACCAACTAGCTAATCTGACTTAGGCTCATCTATTAGCGCAAGGTCCGAAGAGCCCCTGCTTTCCCCCGTAGGGCGTATGCGGTATTAGCGTTCCTTTCGAAACGTTGTCCCCCACTAATAGGCAGATTCCTAAGCATTACTCACCCGTCCGCCGCTAGGTTGGGTAGCAAGCTACCCTTCCCCGCTCGACTTGCATGTGTTAAGCCTGCCGCCAGCGTTCAATCTGAGCCATGATCAAACTCTTCAGTTTAAAATCAATAGTACCTTTAAAGGGTACCAATCTTGGCTCATCAATTTTCTGACAAATATTTCTCAAATAAACTTCGAGTAATTTCTACCATCAATCAATGAAAATAATTTCGATCAATCAACCAGTAAAAATCCACACAAGTTGTTCTTCATAATCTCTTAATGATCTTCTT
>NZ_JAPEQW010000061.1:0-5579 GCF_026168575.1 Acinetobacter entericus | reverse complement strand
CTGCAGAACGTTATGGGTAATGGAATTCATAAGCCGCGAGGTATCACGAAGCGTTGTTCCGCCTTTACGCCTTACCCGGCCTGATAAGCGCCATTTACCTTCAAGACCTTCGCCATTTGTCCAGCGGCTGCGGATATTGCTCACAACCATCTGGCCAATTGCATCAAACAGTTTGGGTTTACTTTGGTCAAAATTAGATAAGCGTGCCAAAGCCTGCATCACTGCAGACTCACCATCCGCTTCGATCGTAATTGCTACGCCTGACATATCAGCCTCACTTGATGCTAGGCATCATATTTAAGACATCATCACCAAATACACCGCCGCGGTATGTTGTACCGATTGGCATTGTAGCTGGTGATCTTGCTGGCTTTTCTTCGGTGACTTCATTTTGAGGGTTGAGGATATTCAATGTTGCCTTACCATCAGCAACCCGTTTCAAGAAATCTATTTCCGCCTTATAACGGTTTTCAACTTCTTCAATTGGCTGCTGAAAATAAAGCCGGTAGCGTGCAATGTTGCACGCAATCCGCTTTAAAGTACTTGGGGTGCTTGGCAAGGGCAAAACATAGCGAACAGCAATGTAGCTATCTATCTCCTCAGACGCATCCTGCAAGGCCTCCTCAATCGAATTGCCTGCAGCTTGCATAGACTCCAATTGCTGAAGCTCACCCTCACCAAAACGCGCCTCTAGATCACTGCGTTTTGCATACATGGATTCACCTTATTTATCAGCTGATGCCGTTTTCTTGGCTTCCGTAGTAGCCTTTTTCAGAGCAGCTTCAGATGCAGCCAGTGATTTTTCCAAGCCTTCTACTTTCGTTTTCAGCTCAGCCACTTCTGTATCTGCCTTATCTTTGCCGGCAATAAGGATCACTTCATTTGCTTTCAGCTCAGCTACTTCTGCAGCAAGGCTGGCAAGCTGAGCTGTCGTGTTATCAGCCTTTTGTTCCTGAGGCTCTTGATACTCTTCAATAGCCCCANCACTTCTGTATCTGCCTTATCTTTGCCGGCAATAAGGATCACTTCATTTGCTTTCAGCTCAGCTACTTCTGCAGCAAGGCTGGCAAGCTGAGCTGTCGTGTTATCAGCCTTTTGTTCCTGAGGCTCTTGATACTCTTCAATAGCCCCAGATGCTAAAAGGGCCTGAATACGTTCTGCATTCAAGCCCTTGATTCAAGCCCTTGATTTCTTGCCCTGGTCGGNAGATGCTAAAAGGGCCTGAATACGTTCTGCATTCAAGCCCTTGATTTCTTGCCCTGGTCGGAAGTGACCAATCGATTGCTTTGCAATGTACTTTGGCATTCTATAACTCCTTATACGAAACCACGGCCGCCGACTAAGCCATTTTTATTGTTTGGAATAGCCAATGGTGAAGATTCAGCCAGCAATTGAATGCTTGATGGATTCTTTTCCTGCCATTGGCTTAAATAAAATTCCAATGCTTGGCCAAAAGCTTCTACGTTTTGAATTGCACAATGTGCAATCCAGCCATTTGCATCAGAGATCAGGCCGAAGAAATCTTCAGGAATAAATCGTTCTGGTGTGCCGCCGCCAATACTGTGCTGCACGTCATAAGTCCAGATTTCAATGTTATCGACCGTTCCGCGGAATTGAGGCTTGTCCATTTGGTCAAAGGTCGGGGTTAAAGGAACGCTAATGCCCGCATACGGCGCAATAAACTTTTCTTTAAATTCAGGATCTTTAATCAAAGTGTTGTATACCTTTGATGTTGTCAGGGCCATGTTTGGTGATGTGCCCGAGTGCTCGACAGATAAATCAATCATCGATTGAATATCTTTGACTGGTGCAGCACCTGCTTGTCCCCATTTGATTAATGGCGCAAATTTACAAGCGGCATTACGCTCATAATCCACTTCATACATTGGGAAATCTGCAGAAGCGAATGTAGTTTTGCCGTAAAGCAATACGTCACGTGCAATGAGCAACTTTCGATTTTCAATAGACTGGCGCAGATATAAGGCCTTTTGCGCCTGATCAATCAAAAGCAGATCCGCGTCACTTAGGCGGTTTGAGCCAGTTGCAATCACACCAAATTTACGCAATTGAGTAATAAGTGCAGTGTTTTGCACATCACTCGGCATGACTGTCATCATTGGCTTTAAATAAGCCGGCTTAACAAATTTTACGTTACCCGATTCACCAACCTTGATTTGGCGGCCGGCAGCGGTAGGTGTAACGAATGGCGCCAACGGGGTTGCTGTTTTTAATTCACCAACAGGCACATCTGTTTTGGTGTATGACACGCGTTGCGGAAAGAAGCGATCCATCAACCAAGTATCAACTTTCTGGGTCGTGTCAGTTAGCAAAACCAACTGAGGCACATCCAACAATTCCACTGGTGCATTTTGAAATGTAAAAGATTGACTCATGTATTATTTCCCCACTACTTTACGCAGTTCAATTTTGTTGGTTAAGGCTTGAGCGCGCACTGCGTCATATTGAGCTTCCGTTAATGGCGCTCCTTTTACTGTAACTACAGCAATATCAAATGCGCCTTGTACATAGATCGGCATTTCTAAGTTATTAGCAGCATGGTAAGTGGCTTGTTCTGCAGTGAAATCCGTATTCGCAATAGCATTCCAATCTCCCACCACACCGTCTGTAACTGTTGGATGGTCGGCTAAGTTGGCCGTACTAACCTTTAGCAAATCACCACGCTTATACGCTGTGGCAGTTTTTACTTTGGCATTCTCTGTACGGACGCCATCACCCACCACAAGCTGTGAAGTTGTGATTGTTTGAGTAATTGTGCCCATTATTGTTTTACCCCTTGTTGAGCTGCAGCAAATTTATTAAAGGCCTGATCCAGTGCCGAACCTTCATTACCGCCTTGGCCCTGATGTCCACCCTGGCCGCCTGTAGCTTGATGGCTAAACAGGTGCACAAATTGTGGCGGAATCTGCTGTTGTTGTGGTTGCACAGCCGGCTGCGGACTGCCTGCTGAGAACTGTTTCAATTGCTGGGACATAAAGGCAAAAGATGTGTCATCCATGTTGATGTATGAAGTCTTTTCTTCTGCGCTAAATTGCTTACTCAAAGATGTTTCAAGTGTTTTGATATCATCTTCACGCTTATCTGCTTTGAACTTTTTAAGTTCTGCTTGTGCAGCATCACGATCTGTTTCTGCCTGTTTTAATTTGGCTTGCGCCTGTTCTAATTCGGTCACATCTGTGTCCTCTGGTTGATTAAAGTTTTTAGGCGAGTGGCTGGCTGCCACGGCATTGGTATTGTCATCTGCGCCTAAAGCACAGAAGGAAACTTCGCGGATGCGGCCGCCACGGAATACAGCTATAGGCGCTTGAAAGGTTCGGCCATTCACAATGACTGAGCCCTCTGTGACTTCTTCCACTGTGGCTGGGTAGATCCGCACCGACATCTGCCACGGGAAGTCATCATCTGAGTCTTGAGCCACTTGAGTTCCAAACTCATTGGAAAGTAAATTCCCTTCAATTTTCAGACCTTCCGCATGACTAACAGAATGTGAGTTGATAGCCCCAGCACGCTGACTGGTTCGATGCTCAAGTAATGCCGGAATGCGGCCTTTGATTTGGATTGAGTCAAGATCAAATACCACCTTGTCCCAATACCAGTGATCAGTAATAGCTTCACCGCTATAAGCAACGCCTGAAAAGGTTCGCTTCTTATTTCCATCTGCAGGCTTATCTACACTGACCTGTCCAAGCTGAAAACAAAACTGATCATCCTTTTTAGGCTGCTCTTGATTTGTTTGTGGCATTTTCATGCTCCATAAAAAAACCGCCCGAAGGCGGTGCTGTAAATTGATGGATTGGCTACCACCATCGGCATGCTGCAATCAATGCCGCAAATCCAATCAGTACGACAAAAATCATCGCAGCATTTGCAAGCTTGTTGCCTACTTTGTCAGCGCCTTGTTCGCTCATTTTCCCATCTACCTTTAATTCAGATTTTGGTGTATGATTTTTCATATAGATATTTCACCTTAGCTCACCGGTTAAGTTGATTTAAAAAGCTCATGATTTGCCGTCATGGGCTTTTTGCTTTTCTAGGCCACTATATCGGCCCAAGTTCACAATTAAATGTGGAACTGTTTCCTAAAATTCAGGCATAAAAAAACCGCCTAATATGGCGGTACGAGAGTTGATGCTCTAAGTCTAGTCATCATCATCGTCTTTTCGCAAAGCTTTAATTAACTCTGGTAATTTCCATGTAAGAATACAAAGTAGTGCAAAGATTAGAATGTACACTAACATTCCATTTGATAAACCTGATGCCATATTGATCAATCCTGTAATTGCTGTGATATAATCTGCCATAAGTTGTTTCTCCTCTTGCTTTAGTCGGTGGGTTGAGATTTAAAAAGCTCATGATTTGCGGTCATGGGCTTTTTGCTTTTTAGAACCTTCTAATTGAGATATTGCCATCCAATTGCTTGTGATTTTCTGTGTAATAACAGGCATAAAAAAGCCGCCAATGATGGCGGTTCAATTATTCCTTTTAATATCGATAGGCTTTCAAACACATTTTGAGTTGCAGAGTGAATGTTGTCCTTCTCTTATACGTGTAACTCTATTTGTAGGCACAAAAAAACCACCTCGAAAGGTGGTTAAAAATTTCTCGCAATGGGAAGGCTTTCATTCCACATTTAAGTTGAGAATATAAATATTTTTTTATTTAAATATTTCTAAACAATGTATGCAGTTTTTCTATAAAAACTAGCTGTTTGCACAACTATTCAGTGTGGTAAAAATTACCCCAAAACTGTATCAACAGTCAAGACTTTAAACTATGACTTAATTAGGCTACATTCCAATAAAGCCTTATAACCCAGCCCGCCTTTATGCCAGTCATGTCGTTGCGCCAATTCAAATATAGGCATATAGACTTCTCTGCCAACAATTTTCTTAGCGTCTTCCGCGGCAAAGGTGAAATGGTCATGTATGCCATGCCCCATTGCTGGACTTATCTTGCGGATTGATCCGCCAAACTCAGACCACCAATGATTCAGCCACAGCGCGTGTTTTGCTAATGACTCAATGTGTTTGGAGTCAAACTGCTGTTTTTTATCTGCGTTGCTATATAGAGCGATTAGGTGATGTACATATTCAACTGCTACAGGAATGGCATCAAATGGAATCTCATCAAGATGTTTTACATTGAATCTTTGGTGTACCAACTTATAGGCATCGCTAAAGTTTAGATGTTTAGTTTTAGCCACCAGCATGTTTACAGCGTTGGTTAATGGCTCACGCTCTGATTTATGGGTTTTAGCTAAAATTTCCTTACGATGGAAATAGCAATCTTCTAGTTGTTCGAATACGTCCCATGCTTGATCTGTATCGAGCATTTTAGCGTGGCGGGCCGCGCCACGCTCTGTCCACAGAATTAAACTTCGGGTATTTTTACTTATTTCAACTGAGTGACTTAAAGTCACCCAGTCCTTAAAAGCTCTCAGTTCAGGGCCTTCAAGTTTAAAAAAGTGCTTATCTTGAATAAAACGCTCTTTATTTCGAGAATAATTTTGTTTGATGTAGAGGTGGTTCCACTTGTTTGAACAACTAAAAGCGTATTTATAA
>NZ_JAPEQW010000060.1:0-5731 GCF_026168575.1 Acinetobacter entericus | reverse complement strand
CCTTTATCCCACTCAAATGAAAATTGCTGTTCAAATACATGCGCCACTTCATGCGAATATGTGAATTGCTTGCGTTTGCGTACAAGTTCCACCCAGTCGAAGATACGATTAATATGCAACTTTTCAGCTTGTTCAAAGACTGAGGATTGGGTAACTCGAAGCCTTTTATTTTCATCCCAGTCAAGGCTTAACTGAGCGCTAAGCCCTGTTGCTTGCTCATGCGCAAATCGTACAGAAACAGACAATAAGTTTGCTTGATCGAACTTGATTGCAGGGCTTGTCGCAATCAATAAACCTGAGCCCAAAAAAAGAGCCTCATTTGAGACTCTTAAAGTTGATTTGGACCATGGTGTTTCAATATTTCCAAGTACAGCCACAGCTCTGGAGAAAGTGGACGTAAAACCACGTGACACACCGACGATATGATTGATATCAAACTCAGCATGGATTTCAGCAGTGCAGTCCAAACTTACGTCAGCATCAATTGTGAAAAACTCATTNAGCCACAGCTCTGGAGAAAGTGGACGTAAAACCACGTGACACACCGACGATATGATTGATATCAAACTCAGCATGGATTTCAGCAGTGCAGTCCAAACTTACGTCAGCATCAATTGTGAAAAACTCATTGATGCTATAAGTCAAAATATCTGACTCAATGCGAGTATCTATAGCAGCATCAATTTCAAAAGTGATGAGCTGTAAAATATCCGCTTCGATCAGAATAGAATTATCAACAACTGCGTCAACATCACAAACAGTCAGGCCAATGATCTGTAAGTCAGCCTGAATATCCGTCTGAACAATGACATCAATTTCAAAGAAGTTCTGACCTGTTTCACCAAAATTTAGCGTCGTTGAACCAGTAGCTATATCAGTGAAATTAAGGTTAACCAGGTGCGCATTTGGCGCTGAATAGTCGCCCATGATTCACCTCTTAAACTGGCGGTCTGAATTTAATGCTCCGCCCCATCAATGTACTGCCAATCACTAAACTTGGATTATTCATTGTGATATCTGTACCAACCGTCAAATCATAAACCGGTGTACCAGCTCCATTATAAAGGCGCGCCCATGTTGCTGTGCCTGCTTTAATGACTGTACCTGCCTCAGTTTGATGAAGTTCAACATAATCTGCTGTCACTTCTTTTAAGGCGGGATTAGGCAGCATCAATGTCACTAGCCGCGCAGCACTATCAGCTGTGACTGAAGTAGATGCAGGCTTCGCATCACCATAAAAGACCAAAGATGCGGGGCCACCTGTATTTAAAAAATTGGCCTGCGCTTGAATTGCAACAATACTCGCCTGCTTACTTGGAATTACACTCATTTCGCCACCACTTTGTCAGAGATTACCGCGTTGTATTGATTGCTTGGATCAAAAGCCACAACAAAACACTCAAGCCCGACTGCTATATTTCGGATTGCATATGTGCCGTCTGCTTTAGATTTGGTTTCCCAAAGCAACTGGCGAGTTGAGCGCTTAAATACACAAACAGGAACGATTGGATACGCAGCTCCGACTTTTTGAGTTTGACCTTTGATCTGACCGAAGCCTTGATCACTATTTGCAGCAGTGATTATTTTTTTAAATACCGCCCTTGATTTTAAGCGAAATATTTTAATCATTTAATGGCCTCAATTGGTGCGGTATACCACTGTGCATAAGTCAGATCACCAGCGCCCAACTGCGACACAAGACATATGCTAGCTAAATCAATATCCATTGTTTGATATGGCTGAGTCTTATATGTAATTGCCGGATAACCTGATGGCCCATACATAGTTTTATACAAGCCACCGGCTGCCGTTCCAACAAACTGCCCTGTTGCACAAAGAAATAAATTAATCGGATATGCTGTTGTTGTATTGAATTCATCAATTTCACTTGGAAGATATGAGGTTGGTGATGAGGGAGCTGAGCTATTCGATCCACTCAGGTTCTTTGTTGTGGTATTACGCTGTTCATATGGCGCGCAATAATATCTGCCTAGCAACATTCGTCCATACTCGTATTGTGCACCCTGCCCGTTTGATGATGGATTACCGTTTTCGGCACACAATATCAACGGATAATCTAATACCGCTGAAATGACCTTTACTGGCAAAATTGCATTAATAGACATATTGCCATTACCGTTACTCAGTGAACCCATAAGCACTAAGTGATAAATACTTCCAACAACCTTCATTGCCCCAAATTCATTAAAGCCTGTCACGTAATTTGCAGTGTTGTAACTGGTTGTATTCCACAACTGAAACTCCCAAGCCATTATGTTTGGCAAAGTAATTTCTTTGGTTTCTACAAATGAATTGGAATCAGTAATAAACCCTGTTGCTGCGTCATATGTCCGCCCAACACATGGCGCCACTCGATTGCGATATGCAGCATTATTTTGAAAACATAACCGGATATACATATCCGTATCATCAATATGCTTAAACTTATAAACATGAATATACGGTTGCTCAAAAACAAGCTCCCAGCCAAGTGAAGCTATTTTTGTAGTGAAAGCGCCAGCAATTGCAACTGGCGCATCATCAATGGTCAATGTGACTGTATTGGAGGCAACAGAATCAATCCAGAACTCACCGCCATTTATTCCCGCTAAAACACCGCTATCAATTTTCAAAACTCGGTCTGCAGCATATCCATGTGATACACCATAAGTCAGCGTAACTTGATTTCCAGCCACAGTAACACTGGCCACGGTTTGCGTGTTATAGCCAGTTGAAAGCATTTTTTTAAAACGGTCAGGGAAAAGAGATTTTGAGCCAGCGCAGAAATCCAATCCAGCATCAGAAAAATCAAACATTTTTGTTTGTGTTTGCTTCATCGCCATATTCTTTTACTCATAAAAAAGACCGCATTAGCGGCCTTATAGAAATTGAAGTTTTAAACAGCACGGTCAATGTCGCCGCGCAGCATAATTTGGAATTGATCACTAATCTGAGAGGGTTCAGACTGCATTACAGTGCGAATCACCCAGACTGGATAATTTGCCGCAATCGTATTGAAGCGCAAAACATTGCCAGATGCCCAACCTGTACCCCAGCCTTCTTTTTTAATTAAAAAGTATGGCGCATTGGTTGTAGGGTTAAATGGAAAAAAATCTGCGGAAATAGTGCCAGTTCCAATCTGACCTGTATATTCACCAATACAGCGGAAATTCGTTGCATCAGTGAAAACAATCGCCCAGCGCTCTTGTATCGCACCTTGATTTGTCACTTGCAGCGGATAAATCGAATCATTGTAATTCGCTGAAATAGGCGTGCCTGCAGCTTCATCCGCCCACAAACTATTCCACGTCTGCTGCACAAATTTTCGTGTATAGCGCGCCTGCATTTCATCAATAATAAGTGCCGAACCCACTACAGTGCTTTCTGCCTCATAATTGTGTGTAAGCGGCTTAGTAAATGTCAGCTGGCCATTGATTTGCACATCGCGAATAAGGCCCATATCTTGATAACGGTATTTGGATTTCAATGGTGCAACCAATGCATTCAGTGCAAAGTCACCATTCAATGTGAAGCGGCCGTAATCATAGTCCACGGTATACATATCAAATGGCACTTTGATTCCGCTGGCATCTTCCAGCTCACACCACGCAATGCGCTGATCTGGTAAATCATAAGTTTTACCAGGTACATGGTCAGGCAGTTCAAACGATTTGCTTGCGCTGACAATGCCTACACCGCCGACACGGAAAATAGGTACACGGCCATCTAAAGGCAAACGTGTGGCTGATAGGCCAATTACATCAGCATCAAGCGGAATGTAGGTATAAGCAATCGCGTTATAACGCACTGCAGATGCATCAATCCACACCGGCACATTAATATAAGTTTTGCCTGCATCATCATATTCGAGCAAAGCGTCATACCAATCATTGGCCTCAATCTCAGCGCGGTTCGCAGCAGTAATTTCAGTCTTGGCATAAAAATTAATGTTCACAAGGCCATTATCATAATTGATTGAGCCGTGCGCGCGATTGGTTTCTATTTTGCCGTATTCATCTGCAGTTAGTGTCAATTGACCATATTCAAGCGAAGTTGCAACCACAGTCAGCGACTGTACACGAATCGGAATAATTGGAGTTCGGAAACTGATGCGGTTCACGGGCGGCAGATCGGTTGTCGTCGTTAATGATTCGAGCTGAATAGTGTTGTCAGCGTTTGGCGTCCAGCTGTCAATTTTCACAATGCCCGTACCATATTGGATCAGGCCAGATTGTATTCCGCTGTTATTCGCGGGATTCACAGCACGATACAGTAAACCATTACGGTCTAAGAATGTATCGCTTCCTACTTTAAAGCGGGCTGAGCCAGTCAGGATCTGCTCATTAAATCCTGAGGATAAATCGAGTTCCAGCTTGTCAGCGGTGAAAGTTGCGGTACTTGAATTCAGCCCAGATGTATCACGGTATTTGACAGAAATTTCTGTAGCATTAAACGCCTTGAGAAGTACACTTGACTCTTCAATTTTTGAAGTTTGCGGTGAATAAAAAGACATGAAATCTCCTAAGCGGAACCGTAAACGGTCATCGGTGTGAACGTCTGCTTAAATTCTTTATAAATTGATGCAGGTGTAATCTCTACACTGCCGGTTGAGTAGTTGATAGTGCCCTGCACTTCACCTGCCGAGTTGACCAAATTTCCTGAGATTGCATTCAGAGGAATGTCCGTCAGTGTTAGATTGCGTGTTATGGTTCCAGTGCTATCTGTCAAAGGAATACTGAGTTCAATACTGCTCGGCTGAATTGCAGATCCTGTACCAATAGTGAATAAGAGTTTTTGGTTTGAGTCTGGCGTAATATCAGATTTTTTTTGCTCTAAGCTTGTGCCGAAATTATAAGTCACGTTGAACAAAGTAGACTTCTGCGGCAGCTTATTGGGAATCAGCTTGCCCTTTCCGGTCGCATAATTGATTGATCCTGCAGCATCTCCTGTGAACTTGCCCTGTGCATTGCTGACTGCAGTTTTCTCCACACCTTCCAGCAGCCACTTTACCGTCACACCCGTAGCAACACCTTCAGATAATTGGAAATCAAAACAGGCCTTTTCCACACTCAAATTAGAGCGCACAAAAGTCACAATTGGCGTTCCCCAAAGCAGCAGAATTGAGGAATTCACATCCGGCAATGCGCCTGCCGTCAGTGTCCAAGAACCAGTTTCATAATTGATGCGGCCTGAGCCAAATGAAGAGCTTGTACCTTTTAACTGGCCCGATCCATCATCTTTCAACTCATAGAACTTGCCTTGAGCCATATATGAAATGGATAAAGAACCAGGTGCAGGAATGGGTACCAGCACCCCTGTCCAGTTTGTACTTTGGCTGTTCTGAGTTACAGGGATTGCTGTGCTTTGGTAATACTGATTAGGTGAAGCTGCAGGTGTGAAAGTGATATTCAGCGTCGTGCTGCCTGAGCCCGCTGAGTCAGTCCATTGAATCAACCCGCGCTGATAGTCAATTGTGCCGACCTGTGTGCCTAAAGTATTTTTAAGCAGTCCGCCTTGGTCCGAAATGGATTGTCCAAATAGTGTGAATGACACACTTGAAGGCATTACACTTAAGCCAATGTATAGATTCTGACTTGTGCCTACAGTTACTGCAAAATTTGCATTAATGGTTCCATCATTACCCGGCACCAAGACCACACTCTCACCCGCCGCATTCACATCAACAATCTGTGATTCAGTCTGAGCAGAGGGAATCAGCTGTGCATAGATA